>DSEL01000190.1 GCA_011056645.1 Candidatus Atribacteria bacterium | reverse complement strand
GCTCTTCAAAGAAAAAGGATTTGAATTTGAATCGTAAAAAAATAGCGCGAAATATCAAAGGAACGATTTTTCTGACGATAAATTAGAGAGAAGACTGGCTCGGGTTATGGCATTAGTACCGAATTTTTCCCTGACTTTATCTAAAGATTGGATCAATTGTTCCAATTTGTCCTCTTTGTCTTTTGATAATTTCAATTGTCTTATTCTATTCCCCGGGGTAAGATTGGAAAGTTTTATGCCTAAAAGTCTGACCCCGACTTTTTTGTATCTTACTTTTTCCAGGAGTTCTACCACACTCTTAAAAATGGTATCATCAAGATGGGTAGAATTTTCTAAGGTCTTGGACTTATTGAAGGTAGTAAAATCCTGAAATCTTATTTTCAAAGTGATGGTCCGACCTTTATAACCTTCTTTTCTGGCGGTATATCCCACTATCTGAGAAATTTTTAGCAGTTCTTTTAGAAGAACTGCTTTTTCGCTTATATTGCTGCCGAAAGTTGTTTCTTTGCCAATAGATTTTGCTTCAGATAGCGGAGTAACCGGACTGTTATCTATCCCTTGAGCCAGAAGCTTTATCTTTATCCCGTTTTTCCCCATAAGATTCTCTAGGATTATATCAGGCATTTTAGCCAGTTGTTCTACCTGGTAAATACCGGATTTTTTTAGCAGTTCTTCGCTCTTTTTTCCTATACCCCAGAGAGCAGATACCGGAAGGGGATAGAGAATTTTTTGAATATCTTCAGAAGGAATAAGGTAAAAACCATCTGGCTTTCCCAGGTTGGTGGCTATCTTGGCCAGGAATTTATTTTCTGCTATGCCCACCGAGATCTTAAGATTTAATTCTTGATGAATCCTTTCTTTAATTTTTCTACCGATGGTTTCGCTTGAGCCAAAGAGTGATTCGCATCCGGATACATCTAAAAAGAGTTCGTCTATACCCAATGGTTCTATTAAAGGAGTATAGGTACTGCATATCTGAAAGAATTTTTTAGATGCTTCCAGATATTTATTCATTTGGGAAGGAATAAAAATTCCCCGGTGACATTTTTGGCGGGCTTCCCAGATGGGCATACCGGCGTGAATACCGTATTTACGGGCTTCATAGGAAGCGGCACAAACCACTCCCCGATTTGAATTTCCTTTGCCGCCGCTTATTCCTCCCACAATAAGAGGCTCCCCCCGGTAGGCCGGGTTATCTCTTTGCTCTACCGAGGCAAAGAAGGCATCAAGATCCAGATGAATAATGGATAGTCGATTAATATTATTCATTATTATTTTTAAATTCCTTTCTTTTCAAGTAATTAGAAGTCAGTAGTAAAGCTATAATTAAAAATTTAAAACTTTTTTCGTACAATGTATGTTATCTAATATTACTTATTACAGGCAGACACAAGGTCTGCCCCCTACCTCAGTAGCCCCTGTTTTCTTTTTTTCACTATATACTAAAGACTAGTATATACTGTCTATATTCATAATCTTCCGGGCGATTATTTTAGAGTCACCGCTATCTTTGCTTAGCGTCCCTTCTATTAAAAGAGGTATTTCCATGCGAAAGAGATTAGAATATTTTTGATAGATATTCGGGAAGGCAATCACTTCAAAGAGACCTGCTTCATCTTCCAGGAGCAGGAAAGCCATTACCTGTTTTTGTCTGGTAAATTGTCTTCTGGTTTGAATTAGTATTCCTTTTATCAAAATTGGGTTCGGATAAAAATGACTTAATAGTTGATTGGAATTCATTATCGGCAGGTATGATAATATTTTATCATATTTTTTTAAAGGATAGTTAGTTATATATATGTCGAGTATTCCCTTTTCCAAACCCATTTGGAAAGATTGAGAAAAGGGATAAGCAGGAATAGAATCAGAGGAAATAAGTTCGGATATTTTGTTTTGATTTTCATCTTTAGCTTTGTTCTTTCTAACCTCCTTTAAAGTAAGAGGGAGCAGGGTTAACAATGCCGAACGGGGATAGGTAGTGAAATCGAAAGCCCCTATCTTAATTAAATTTTCTATTAATGTTTGATTAATTCTTAAAGAAATAGTTTTATAGCAGAAATCATACAAGGAATTATATCTTTTGCATTTTTCCCGGAGAGATAGGATGGATTTTAAATGCTTTTCTCCCATACCTTTTATTTTACCCAGTCCCACTCGAATAGCTCCATCTTCTACAGTAAAACCGGCTCCACTCTTATTTATATCGGGAAAGAGTATTTCAACCTTGAAACGCCGGGCTTCCTGAATATAGCGGTCAGGAGCATAATAACCCATACCGTAGGTGAGCAGGGAAGCCAGGTAGTAGGCGGGATAATGCACTTTAAGGTAACAGGTTACAAAAGAGATTAGAGCATAGGAGGTGCTGTGAGCTTTATTAAAACCGTAGTGGGCAAACTTGGAGATCAGGTAAAAAATTTTTTCTGCTTCTTCCCTGGTATTTCCCTGCTTGATAGCTTTTTTAAGAAAATTATCTCTTTGTCTTTCCATTTCTACTGGCGAACGGGAACTAATGGCTCGACGAAAGAGGTCGGCTTCTCCCAGGCTAAGGCAGGCAAAAAGCGAAACAACCTGCATAACCTGTTCCTGATAAAGAATGACTCCATAAGTATCTTTTAAAATGGGCTTTAATTTTGGGTGTAAATAGTCTATTTTCTCTTCTCCCCGTTTCCTTTTAAGATAATGTTCGGTCATTCCGCTATCCAAAGGACCCGGCCGATATAAAGATAGAGCGGCGATAACATCATCGAGATGTGAAGGGGAAAGACTCCTTAAAAGGGAAGACATCCCCGAGCTTTCCAGTTGAAAAATTCCCAGAGTTTTGCCCTTTTGCAGGGCAGAGAAGGTAGCTTCATCATCAAGGGGAATCTGGTCAAGAGTAATATTTATCTTTTTTTCTTTTAACATTTCCAGAGTTTTTTTAATGATAGTAAGACTGCGGGAGCCTAAGATATCTATTTTCAGCAGGCCTAAATCTTTGATGGATTCTTTTTCGTATTGACTGACGATTTCACCCTGATTGGTTACTTCCAAGGGAACTATTTCGGAAAGCGGCCTATCTGAAATGATCATGGAAGAGGCATGGACAGAGAGATGCCGGGGCATCCCTTCTATGGTTTGAGCAAGAGAGAATAGGGATTTAAGAGGTTCCTGGTCTTGAGGGAGCTTTTTCAGTCCGGGTAATGTTTTTAGAGAGGCTTTAATTACTCCGTGCAAGGAGAATATGGGCATAAGTTGGGCGATTTTACCTATATCCCGAGGAGGGAATTCCAATGCTCTTCCTGCATCTCGAATGGCTGAACGGGCGGCATAGGTGGAAGTAGTGCTGACATGGGTTACCCGGTTATTCCCGAATTTTTCAAAGATATAAGAAATTACTCTTTCTCTTCCCAGCTGGCCGAAATCTATATCAATATCCGGAAGGTCTATTCTTTCCGGATTAAGGAATCTTTCAAAGAAAAGTTGATATTTTAAAGGGTCTACCTCAGTTATATTAAGCAGGTAAGAAACTAAACTGCCTGCCGAAGAACCCTTACCCGGTCCTACCGGAATATGGTTTTGTTTGGCAAAGTAAACTATATCCCGGACAATCAGGAAATATCCGGCAAAGCCCATCTGGTTAATTATTTTTAATTCATGTTGCAGGCGTTTGGTAACTTCTGGCGAAGGAGGGAAATAATATTTTTTAAGGCCTTCCAGGCAAAGTTTTTTTAAGTAGTCCGGGGCGGAAGAAGAAGAGGGTAGAGGATAAGCCGGGAGATGAATTTGTCCTAAATTAAGTTCCAAGTTACACTTTTCAGCAATTTCCACTGAGTTTTTAAGAGCCTGAGGCAGGCGGAAAAATAGGTTATCCATCTCTGAGGGAGATTTAAAATAATATTCGGGAGTTTCCAGTTTTTGGTGATGAAATCTTTCTTTCGTTCCTAAGTTGGCAATCTTATTTAACAGATGTTGAGAGGATGCCTGATTTTTTTCTACGTAATGGACATTATTGGTGGCTACCAGAGGGATGTTTAGTTTTTCCCCTATTTCTATCAATGCAGAATTTATTTCTTTTTCTTTGCTAAGTCCATGAAAGGATAATTCTAAATAGTAGTTTTCTTTACCGAATAATTCTTGATACCAGCAAGCGGCTTTCTCGGCTTGCTCAGCCTTCTTTTGGGAGAGGAGAAGAGGGATTTCCCCTTTATTGCATCCGCTTAATCCGATAATTCCTTTGCTGTATTTAACCAAAATATCTTTTTCTATTGCCGGAATAGAGCCAGGATTAGATAAGTGTGCCCTGGTGACCATCTGGCAGAGATTGCTGTATCCTTCCCTGTTTTTAACTAAAAGAATAAGGTGATAGGTTTCTCTGGGTTTTTGATTATCGTTTATCCGTATTTCACAGCCAATAATGGGTTTTATTCCTGCGCTTTTTGCCTTTTTATAAAATTGAATAGCTCCGTAGAGCCCATCATGATCGGTTAAAGCCACTGCTTTCATCTTAAAGACAGCAGCTTGTTTAATCAAACCATCAAGACTGCAGAGCCCGTCTTGCATGCTGTATTGAGAGTGTACATGCAGATGTACCATATCCATTTTTTGAAATCCTTTCTGGTAATTAGCCAATTGACCAATTAAGTTGGTTGTTAGATTTAAATATAAGGTATAAAATAACAAGCTCACGGTTTTTAGTAGGGGTCGGATTTATCCAACCCGAAACATACGGGTTCTATGAATCGAACCCTCACTAACGACTATTCACTATTCACTAATGACTAGTATAGAACGAATGTTTGTATTAAGGAGCAAAAAAATATAAGCAATTTTCCTTTAAACCTGTTCTCCTTGCTTATTTTCTTTTTCTTTAATTTCTCCAGCTTTTATTTCTTCTTTAAGAAGTTTGATCAACATCAAGGCGTTTTTAACCGCCTGCCCCTTATAATGATTGTTCATAAAAATATACTGGTCGGTGGTCTTCTCGGCAATCTTTTTTATTTTAGGTATCCATTCTTTTAATTCGTCTTCGCTATAGAGATAATCATATCTCTGATAAGCCTTTTCGTGCTCCCACCAATTAGCCTTGTTTCGACCGTGAAATCGAATATAACCCAAATTGGAAGTCGCTTCAGCAATAGGCGGAATCAAACCTTTGAGCTGAGGTTGGTCCACACAGCAAAAACCGATGTCGTTGTTTTTTAAAATCCGGAATATTTCCTTATTTATCCAGTAAGAATTTCTAAATTCTACCACCAGAGGTATATCCTCCATTCTTTCTTTGAAGCGGAGAAGGTAATCCCGATTAGAGGGAGTATGATGAAAAGAATAAGGGAACTGGGCTAACACGCAGGCAAATTTACCTGCCTCCAGAAGGGGTTTTATGGATTCTTTAAAATCTTTAAAAATAGTGGGATTTTCTTCTCGGCTATGAGTCATTTCCTGATTGGCTTTTACTGCAAATTTAAAATCAGCAGGAACCTTTTGCTGCAAATAATAAAAAGATGCCGGATGGGGGATACGGTAATAGGTAGAATTAATTTCAGAAACCTTAAACTTTTGGGCATATAACTTCAGCATCTCTTTTTTATCAGTATTTTCAGGATAAAAGGTTCCTATCCAATCTTCATAACTATAACCAGAGGTGCCGACATATAGCATGGTTGCTACTTTTTTCCTCCGTTAAATCGTCTTAAAATTCCGATAACCTTACCCAGGATAATTGCATCTTTGGTGCTGATGGGCTGGTAAAGAGGGTTGGAAGGCTGAAGGGTAATCTGATTATCTTTTTTATATAATCTTTTTACTGTCACTTCCTCCTGATTTAGGAGAGCGATGACAATGTCTCCGTTGTCAGCATTTTGCTGGGGCTTAACCATGACATAATCGCCATTAAGGATATGATCACCAATCATACTGTCACCTTCAACTTTTACCATAAAACATTCTTCACTGCCAGAAAGCTGCTCCGGTATCGGTATGACTTCGGTGATATCTTTTAAGGCCCACAAGGGTTCTCCTGCGGCCACGCTTCCCACGACAGGTAGTTCATTGGTCCGAGGTATAATTTTAATGGCTCGAGATCTTTCCTTCTCCCGATGGATATAACCTTTCTTTTCCAGAATGGTAAGATATTTATGGGCGGTGGCAGAGGAAGTCACTCCCACTGCTTTACAGATTTCCCGAACAGTGGGTGGATAGCCATTTTCTTTGATCTTTTCTTGAATCAACTGAAGAGTCCTTTTATGATTTGGGTCAAGGGGTTCTTTTTTAAGCATCTTTAGTCTCCTTTCAAAATTTAAATAATCATCCACTATATCAACAAAATTTGTACTCTCTTTTATAGTATAAAATAAACGTATGTTTATTGTCAAGTTTTTTACGAAAAACTATTAATCGAGTTTCGAAATTTAATTCTTGACAATTGTAGATACACATGATAGATTTATCATGTTAAATTTAAAGTGTACTTCTGACTATAGAAAATATAGCAAAATCAAAAATTTTGAAATTTTAAATTTATATTGTATACTGAAGTTTATAATCCAGGAGAATTTTACCGCTTAAAATATGATATTTAAAGCGATCTATAGCAAAATAAAAACAATTATTAACTATACTGATTGGTATAATTAAAGGGGAAAGCTTTAATAATGAAAACTATTTTAACAAATAATAAATCAAATAGCGTAGACCAAAGAAAGTTTTATTCGATTTGGACTCTGGTTTTGCTTTCGTTGTTTTTTGTGATTTTTATAAGCCAAATATCTTCTCCATATACTATTAATTCCTTTGCCGCAAGCACCTCAAGTTCGATTAACTCCCCGGTTTATTTAGCTTATTTTTACGAAGTAGGGTGTCATGATTGCGAAAAAGTCAAGATTATATTAGGAGATATTTTCGCAAAATATCCAGATAATCTCATCATAGAAAGTTTCGATATTAACCTAACTGATAGTATGGAATTAGCCGAATCCTTAGGTGAATTATTTCAAATGCCGGAGGAGAAAAGACTTCTGGTACCGGTGATATTTATAGGGGATGATTATCTTTTTAGAGACGGCATTACCTTTGAAAATTTAGAGGAAGCAATTCAAAAATATTCAAACACCGAAACTATCGCTCCCTGGGAGAAAATTAAAGAAAAAGACCTTACTGCTAAAGATAGATTAATAGCTCGTTTTCAGTCTTTCGGTCTGACTGCGGTAGCGGTGAGTGGCTTGATTGATGGCATAAATCCCTGTGCTTTTGCCACCATTATATTTTTTATCTCTTATCTTACTCTGATCAATCGAAAAGGAAAGGAAATTCTCTGGGTAGGAGGAATGTTTGCCCTGTCCGTGTTTCTAACCTACTTCTTAATCGGGACCGGAGCCTTAAAGGTAATTACTTCTTTGTCTTTTTTGCCTTTAGTTCGAAAGATATTTGTTCTGGTTACTGCTGCCCTTGCCTTGATTTTAGGGATAGTCAGTCTATATGACTATCTCCAATTCAAGAAAAAAGGAAATAGTAAAGATGCCAAACTACAATTGCCCTCATTTTTAAAGAATATGATCCATTCTGCTATCCGTAAAAATGTAAAATTGGGTAATTATATTTTAATGGCTGCAGTAACTGGTTTTATAGTTTCTCTTTTAGAATTAGCCTGTACCGGTCAGATTTATCTTCCTACTATCATGTTCATCAGTGCTATTCCTGATTTAAAGGTTAATGCTTTATTTTATCTCTTATTCTATAATCTGATGTTTATACTGCCTTTGGTCCTGGTTTTTTCCTTTACTTACTGGGGAACTACATCGGCGCAATGGGCGGCACTCACTCAAAAGAATTTTGGGAAAATCAAAATGGCTATGACCCTGCTGTTTTTCGGATTAGCTATCCTGCTGTTTTATAGCGGAATTTATTATTAAAAACTGTGAATTTGTAACTTGTATCTAATACTAACGTATTATTAAATAAATAAGCAAGAAGCCCTAACGAATAATCTAATTGGTCAATTGGCAAATCGGTAAATTAATCAGGAGGCATTTCATATGATATCTTGTTTACATAAGAAAAAGGAGCATCTTTTAATCGCTTTATTATTAATTGTTATTTTTTGGGTTTCTTTTTGCCCCTCTGTTTTTTGTTCATCTTTTAGAAAAAATTTTCCTGCACCCAGCTTTACACTCAAGACTATAGATGGGGAAATCTTTAATTTGGAAGATTACAAAGAAAAACAAAAGCTCATTATTCTTTATTTTTATGATAATGAAAATAATGATTCAATAAACGGGATAGAAGAGTTGGCCAAGTATTTTGAAGTATACACCATTGAAGAACCTTATCAGGTTATTATGGTAAATACCCATAAGGACCTGAAAGAGGAAGAGATTGCTCAGATTAAAGAATTTTGGAATAATAAAAAAATATTTTTTCCCATCCTTTTAGACAGTCAGAATGAAGTGAGCAATCTTTATAATATTGAAGTTTTGCCCACTAATATCTTTTTAGATAATAATTTGATCGTAAAGAGGGTCTATCCGGGGCTAATCCCCAAACAACAAAATTTAATGTTCCAATATCTAACATATTTCTTAGGAGCTCAAGAAAAAAAGGTGTCCGAGAAAAAGCCCAAAAAAGACGACGGTTGTGATGATGGAGTATGTCCTCCTCCGCCAGGTTATTAGATAAGAAATAGAGAATAAATTTTACAGGGAGAAAAATAATATGAAAAAGCTATTATTTGGATTAATAATGATAGGATTAGTTATAGGTCTCTTCATCGGCTGCTCTCCGACTACTCCACCAATAGAACCAGAACCTGCTGAACGAGTGGTAATGATAGAACTTTATATGGCCATAGGTTGTTCTAATTGTGAATTAGTTGAGCCCATCTTAGAACAATTAGCAGAGGAATATGGTAATAATAAAGTGGTATTAGTAGAAGAAGCAGTTAATTGGAGTGAATATACTACTCCAGAAGTCTCTGAACGATATGACTGGTATTTTACTCCTGGCAGTGCTGATAGAGGTATACCTAATATCTTATTTAATGGATTAAATGAAAACTGGATTCATGGTTATGCTAATTACCAAACTATTAAAAGTAAAATTGATGCTGAACTGGATAAAGGTGCAAAAATTCTTATTACCTTAGATCCTAGAAATAGTAATGCCAATACAACCACCATTAGCGGTACAATTGAGAATGTAAGTTCTTCTTCTTTAAATAATTTAGAGATAAATGGAATGATTTTTATAGAACGTACAGAAGAAGAATTACAATATTCCGTTACTGATATTTTTGATGAACAGAAAATTGAAATTGATTCGCTCGCCTCTGAAGCATCCCTCGATTTTTCTTTTAATCTGGAAGGAATTAATTGGTCGGGTGATAATATACATGGAGTTATCCTTGTTCAAGCACCGGAAAGCTCAACCAAGGAAATTTTACAGGCAGCCTATGTGGAATAGCAATTAGTATTGCATATCGAGTATTGTGTATCGAGTGAAGAAAAAGATGTAAGGTACAAATTGCAAAAGGTAAGCTTTCACTTGTCGGTAGGGGGTTTGATTCATCAAACCCGTTTTTCGGGTCGGATAAATCTGACCCCTACATTAAAAGCAATATTTCAGATGGATAACTTTAAATTTCAAATTACGGCTTTTCGATGAATATTAATAGACAGGCGAGACGCCTGTCCTACAAATCGGTTAATTATATTATATTGTATCTTGAATTTAATACTAACGACGGAGTATGTAG
>DSEL01000189.1 GCA_011056645.1 Candidatus Atribacteria bacterium | reverse complement strand
TGCTTATATTATATAATAATCTTTTATAGAGATTATAAGGTATCTATATTTTATTGTCAAATAAATTCGTTATATTATATTTGTATCATGTATCGAATATCATGTGAAGAAATAGAAAGAAATAATTTGAAAAAAGCGACAGCTATTCTTTTTTTCTCAAAGTTCCCTAATAAAGTATATACTAACCGCTATGTTACTAAATTATTCATTTGACCAATCTTAATTTCCTCCCGGCTCTTTCAAAGATATCCAGAGCTTTATCAATATCCTTAGAAGTATGAGTTGCCTGAACATGGGCTCTTAATCTATTAGTGCCTTTAGGAATTGCTGGGAAAAGGATAGGGCAGATAAATATTCCTTCATCATTAACTATTTTACACAATTTTAAAGTTTCTTCCTCTTCCCCGATTAATATAGGAACAATACTGGTAGTACTATTCATGGTATTGTAGCCCATAGAATTTAGTCCATCTTTAAATTGTCTGATATTTTTCTGCAAATTTGTTACCCGCTCGGGTTCATCTTCTATTACCTCTAAACAAGCTATAGCAGTAGCAGCTGCTACGGGAGGCAGACTTGCTGAAAATATAAATGGTCTGGAATTATGCTTTAAATAAGTAATTAAATCTTTTTCACCTGCCAAATAACCTCCAATACTGGGAATAGTTTTACTTAATGTACCCATGTGAATATCTACAACCCCTTTAAGGCCAAAATGTTCTTCTATACCATGGCCGGTTTTCCCTAATACTCCGATAGAGTGAGCTTCATCCACCATTACTTTAGCATGATACTTTTTAGCTAACCGTGAGATTTCGGGTAAATCAGCAACATCTCCATCCATACTATATACCGCATCAACTATAATCATTTTGTTAACATAATTATTAGAGTTTGCTAGAATTCTTTCTAAACTTTTCATATCATTATGCAAGTATGATCTATGAGTTGCTCCAGAAAGAAAACAACCATCGATGATGCTGGCATGATCTAATTTATCAATTATTACCAAATCTCCTCTCTGGCAAAGTGTAGTAATGGCTGCTAAATTCGTTACATATCCACTGCTGTAAGTAACCGCGTCCTCTGCCTTTTTAAATTTTGCAATCGTCGCCTCCAATTTTTCGTGTATTTTGGTAGTACCCGCCAATAATCTAACTCCTGCAGCACCTGTTCCATATTTTTCAATGGCATCAATGGCTGCTTTTTTTATTTTGGGATGAGTGATCAACCCTAAATAATTATAAGAAGCAAACATTATCATCTCCCTGCCATCAATAGTAACTCTGGATCCAGACGCTCCATCTATACTTTTTAAGTAAAAATACCGTTTTTCATCTTTCATCTTTTTTATTCTTTGATTCAATTCATTTATTTTTTCTTCTAATGGAATCACTATTCCTCTCCCCCCCTCTTTATCCTTAATTTTTTAATTAATTTAACTTCTCTATCCTTGGCTTAAAGCCAGTTTTTTCAACTAATTTCAAATAATCTTCCGGTTGTAATTCTTCCGGAGATTTTCCAGATATAGCTACCAAAGTAGCTTGAAATACATTGGTGCCAAAAGACCTTCCGTTAAATTCAGGAGTTGTGGCAATTAGATAACTCGCCCCCCTTTTTCTAAGATCTTCGACATTAAAACTAGTAACGGTATTGGTTATTACAACTTTACCCTGCATATCCTGGGGCATATATTGGCTAATAGCCAAGTAATCTCCGGCAATTATATCGGCATCATAAAAATATTTAATGTATTTTAAATTAGATTTTTCTTGCTTTTCTCCTGTAGGATATAAATATTTTATCGGAACGTATATTAATATCGGTAAAAGTAAGCGAGCAAAAAATTCAATGCTTCGGAAAGAATGAAGGGGAATAGGAACATTTAAACCAAATATTAAATCTCCAAAAGTCATCTCACACCCCGCCTCTATTAATCCTTCAGCCATTCCAAATCTATCCACTGTGATGGTGAGTAAAGCTTTTTTCCCTTTTAGTGGAATATTGGTTTGAGTATCTATATATTTTACTACGCCCTTCTCTAACACATATTTTATCCCGGTACCATCAACAATAGGAGTTTTTTTAATAACACTAATTATCTTTTCTGACTCTCTTATAGTATATCTTTTGCCCCTGGGGCCGGAATACAGGTAGAGATCCGTCCCTCCCAAACTGAAGACATCTACCTTCCCGTCATTTTCCTGAAATATTTGCATCATCTTTTTAACATCGCCATCAGTTCCTCTTCTTTCTATCTCTACTTGTTCTCCCAAGATCTCAACCACAACTTTGTGATTTCTGGTAGAAGAACCTAAGCTAACTCCTAAAACTTTCTTCATTCTTTAGTCCTCCTTTTCTTTGGAATATAGATTAATTTTTAACCTGCTTTACTATTTCTATAATCTTTTCAGGATTAACATATTTACTTTCTTTAATCGGTGAATGACCAATAACAATACCAATTACCTGTACGCTGAATATTTTTTCTACTATCGGCACTCTCATGTCTGATCCCAGGAAAATAATCAAGTCAAAATCTGCTAAGTTCACAATTATCTCCATAATCTCATCAAACAATTCACTTTTTCCTTTTTTCTGTATAAACTCAAAGCGTTCTTCTTGGGTGAAAAGCAAAATATATTCAATCCCCAGCTCTTCTGCTACAATAGCTATTTCTTCTTTGTTTTTGATAGGAAATCCGATTAAGGCAATCTTATTGCCTTTTCTTATCTCACCTAAACTTTCTAACCTGGAGACAAAAGTACGCTCAACTCCTAATTTGCGAGCTACTCCTTCCTGAGTTATACCTTTAGTACGCAATTCTAAAATTTTATTTAGTTCTTTATTTAATTTTTCTTTACTGATAACTTTTTCACCAATTCGTAAAAACTGCATCTTAAAAATCTCCTGTATACATTTTTGTATACACGTAATATAGCATATTTTTTTTCTCTTGGCAAGTTTTTTATTCGAATCTTTCGAAGAGTAGCAAGGAGCATATAGGATATAGCAACAAGTAATATAGAAAAGATTAGTGAGTTACGTATTTAGCGGATTTAGTAATGAATCGAAACAAATTCGTATCTCATATTTGATTTGTTGGTTTATTAGTAACCTGGTTGGTTAGTTGAGGAAATTGACTTCAAAATGTAAACAAAATAATTTTAGTTAAATTGATGGCTAAATCCAGATAAATAAAATATTCATTCATTGTAATTTAAAATTTTTAATCGATTGTTTTAACGCTATTGAATAATCCCTCCTCCTATTACCACATCTCCCTGGTAAAATACTGCAGATTGTCCAGGGGTAATTGCTCTTTGTGGTTTTTCAAAATTTATCAGCACTTCATCCTCTTGGTAAGGGGAAATAATTGCTGAAGATTTTTTGGTATTATATCTTATTTTTACTTCTGCCTTTATAGAATTTAACAGCTTATCACCAGAGATAAAATTTAAATTCTTTACTAATAATTTATCTCTGAATAGATCTTCGTCATCGCCTAAGGTAATTACATTTTGCTGGGAATTTATTTCGATTACATATCTACGCTTATTAAGTGCTACTCCTAATCCTTTCCTCTGTCCGATAGTATAAAAGGGAATGCCTTTATGCTCTCCCAATATTTTGCCTCTTCTATCAATAAAATTACCTGGTTTAACAACATCTTTAATATATTGAGTCAAAAACTTTTTATAACTATCATCCTGGATAAAACAAATTTCCTGACTCTCTTTTTTCCCATAATTTTTTAATCCATATTTTTTAGCTACTTCTCTGGTTTGGCTTTTCTGAAATTTACCTAAAGGAAACAAGACATATGGTAATATTTGCTGGTTTAACCTATAAAGAAAATATGACTGGTCTTTATTTTCATCTATCCCTCTCTTAAGCAAATATTTCTTGTTTTTATGGTTAAATTCATTGATAGCATAATGACCAGTAGCCAGATAATCCGCCCCTAAAGATTTTGCTTTCTCCAATAATAATCCAAATTTTATTTTCAGGTTGCAGACTACACAAGGATTGGGGGTTCGACCGGCAAGATATTCTCGGCAGAAATAGTCGATAATTATTTTTTTAAATTCTTTGGTAAAATCTAAAATTTCCCAGGGTATTTTTAGGTCTTTGGTAACCCGCTCCACAGAATCTAAATTTTCGTCACCCTCATGATGATGAATGGTTATCCCGACAATATCATAGCCTTCCTCTTTTAATAGAGCCGCGGCCAGTGAACTGTCCACTCCTCCGCTCATAGCTACAACAACTTTAGTTTTCGACTGATTCATCATAATAGCAGTTTCTCTTTTTGTGCTTAGTATTTATCCCTCTACCCTCAGGATTTCTAACTTATCTTCTATTAATGGTTCTACCTTAATTGTTTTGACAAATTCTCTTGATTTAGAATAACAATTAATATTGACTTCTTTATTTTCTTCTTCATTTTTATCACAATATCGAGCTGTAATCCGACAGGATCTAACCATTAATTCATTATCTATTTTATATCCCCCTCTTTTTAACAAAGAAACAGGGCCTTTTAAATTTTTTGCTTTAAAAAGTAAATCTTCATCTCTGTAAAAATTTTGCAGCTTTTCATTTTCTTCTTTATTTCTTCCTACTACCAATTTCATATCCTTACTTAGTCTAAAGTGACGACCTAACTTTAATAGTTCTATCTCCTCTAAAGAATAATTTTCCTGAGTGAATAAATCTCTTAATCTTTTAGAAAAAGCTGGCTCAGTTAGTTTGCATCCTCCTGCAGGCGAAGGATAATCCTTTATCTCCATTTCAGCAGCTAACTCTATCTGTTTTTTTCTCGATCTACCAAAAATGTCCAATAATTTATTTCTGTCCACCAGCTTCTCTTGTTCAGGAATAGTCTCCGCTAACAATAAAGCTGATAACGGACGAAGAATTTTACCTTCAAACCCTGATTCTCTCTCAATTAAATCTAAGCTATTTCTGTTCTGAGACATCGGCCTTTCTCCCAATACTTCTCCGCTTAAGATAAAAGAAGCTCCTATCTGGTTCATGTATTCTCCCGCTTTTTTAAACATAAGAGTATGACAGTCGATACAAGGATTCATATTCTTTCCGAATCCATGCTTGGGCTTTTTTAAAATTTTTAGAAGTTCTTCGGTAATATCTATTATTTCTAAATTTATTTCTAAATCTTTTGCTAATAAAAAAATTTCGTCCAAACCAAAGAAGGGAGTCTTAAAATTAACACCTATTACTTCTATTCCCTGTTGCTTGATAAGTTTTATGGCTAAAATGCTATCTAAGCCACCAGAAAACAAAGCAACTGCTTTTATCTTATCTTTCATATGCTTGCCCTTCTTTTATTTTTTGGGTTATTTTACATAAATCTTTCAAAGAAGTCGCATCTAAGGTTTGGTTTATTTTCTGAGTTACTTCTTCCAGTAATAACTTTATAGTACAATCTTCAATTTTTTTACATTTTTTTAGGCTACTCTTACTAATTTTTTTGCCGGCTAAAATACAATCAACTAAAACTATCGGACCTTCTACTGCTCTAATTACATTACCGGCACTTATCTTTTCAATTTCTTTAGCTAAAAGATATCCTCCTCCTGCTCCCCTGGTACTTTTTACTAAATCTGCCTTCTTTAATTTATTAAATAATTGCTCTAAATATTGTAAAGAAATGCCCTGTCTTAAAGATACATCTCTTAAAGAAACTGGTTCCGAGTGATTACATTGAATTTGAGCTAAATCTATCATAGCTCGAAGCGCGTACCTTCCTCGAGTTGATAATTTCATTCTCTTTACCCCTTTACTATTTTACCTATGATGATAAATTATATTATTTATGACTATTTTTGTCAACATTATCCATGATTACGTATATCTGAGTATTGCATGTTACTTAAAGGAAATAATTTAAAAGTTTCCCAAAATGACTAGCGCTTTCGTGAAACCTTTGAAAGAAAATTACACTGGCTAGCGTATTATAAAAGTAGAGCTTAGAATAAATAAATTTCCCATGCTCTATTTAAAAGATTATAATAAATTATAAATGAGAAAAAAATATGAAGAAAAGATTTGCAAAATATATTACCTTATCTATAATAGTCTTTATTCTAATGCTTTTTAGTTCAATGTTCATCTACGCCTGGGATAACTGTCCGTATAGTTTGAAAGATGACCCTTATCCGGGAGACTGCAAAAGGTATATCGATATGGACAAAGATGGTATTTGTGACCGTTCTCAACCATCCCCGGAAGACCGTGATACCAATATAATTTTTTACGAAGAAAACATCGAAGAAAATACGAAAACCGATACTGAATATCTTAAAAATGCTGACCAGAAAGTTACAGGAAGTTTTTTCGTTGCCGAAGCAGCTTCTAATCAAAAAACTTTTTACGGCTCTCTGCCTACCGAAAGGAGACCTCTACCTGATTATAACTTTTTAGAAATATTTTTGGTATCTTTGCTTATATATTTTTGCACTAAATTACTGGCTCGAAAATTCGAGATAAATTTATGCAGGGAAAAGAAATTTTGGAATATCTTCTTGTTAATCAGTTTTTTAGGTTCAGCAGGAATGGGAATGATCCTGGTATTTATTAGAGATTACAATTGGTTTAAGTCTATTGATTTTAATTTCTTATTCTGGCATGTGGAGTTTTCTGTCGTTATGGCTCTATTAGGGTTATTTCATACTCTCTGGCATTTAAAATATTACCTATCTATATTCAAGAGAAAAGGAAAATAACATCAAAAAGTTTTAAAAAATAGAAAGAATTAAAAATTATGATTATCGCTTCAGAGTGTACTAATAAGACTGATGAACAAATAGTAGCCCTGACTTTAAAAAATCAGGAATATTATCTATATATAATGAAACGCTATGAAGCCAAGCTCCTTAACTATATTTTAAAAATATCAAATATAAGCAGGGAAGATGGCGAAGATATTCTTCAGGAAGTATTTATCAAAGCTTATCAAAATTTAAACGATTTTGATTTAAATTTTAAATTTTCTAACTGGATATATAGCATTGCCCATAATATTACTATTAGTGCTTACAGAAAGAAAACGGTACGCCCTCAAACAACTTCTTGGGAAGATAAAGATTTAAATAGTATATTGGAATCTACTATAGATGTAGAAAATATAAACCTTCAAAAGTTAACTTATAATAAAATTTTAACCATAATCAACCAACTATCTTTAAAATATAAAGACGTATTGATTTTAAAATTTGTGGAAGGAAAGGATTATCGGGAAATAAGCGATATTTTACATAAACCGATGGGTACTATAGCTACTCTGATAAATCGAGCCAAAAAATACCTTAAACAGGAGTTAAAAAAGGAGGGCATCACTTTTTACAATGATAAAAAATATAAGCAATGAAGTTTTTAAAAAAATAAAAGATGATAATATTAAACCTAAGCCGCGCTGGTATTTTATCACAAAAAATTATTTTATCTGGTCGATATTCGGAATTTCTATCATTTTGGGAAGCTTTGCCTTTAGCATGATTCTATTTATCATCAAACAACTTGATTGGGACATTTATCACTATATGGGAGACAGTTTTGTAAAAACTGTTTTTATAAGCTTGCCTTACCTTTGGTTAATATTTTTAGCCCTCTTTACCGGAGTGGCTTACTATAATTTCTTTCACACTAAGAGAGGCTATCGATTCAAATTTATATCAATCCTTTTAATCAGTTTGATCATTAGCATCGTTTTAGGAACCGGTCTCTATTTTAATGGTTTTAGCGAAAATTTACAAAAAATCTTTTCGGCAAAACTCCCCTATTACAACCAACTGGTTTATTCTTGCGAAGAACAATGGATGCAACCTAAAAGAGGACTTTTAGCGGGGACAATCATAAAAATAGGGCTTCCTGAAAATAATTTTATTCTTGAGGACTTAGAAAATAATCGATGGGAAATCGAAGCTAACAAAGTAATATGGAAAGGGAAAATTACTCCTGTAATAGGTATAAAAATAAAGCTTATTGGTAAATTAATAAATGATAATAATTTTAGGGCAATGGAAATCAGGCCATGGCAAAAAGGTCAGGGAAGATTAATGATGGGAGGAAATCGGTAATTTTTTGTTTTTCTGATCATTCCTTTTCTAAGTTAATGGATCGTAGATTATCTGATCCCAGGGTTAAATCTAATCCTCTATTTTTTTCTAAATCATTAAGCAATCTATCCTTTGCTTCTTTGAATTGAGCCTTATACTGGGGATCAATTGAAAAAGCAGCGGGAAGTTTGATTTTTAAGAAATCTACCTTTTCTCCATTTTTACTAATGGAAAAATCTAAATGCGATCCAGTAGCTAATCCGGTAGCTCCAACATAACCTATTATCTCGCCCTGTTTTACCTTTTGGCCATTTTTTAATCCTGTGGCAAAACGAGAAAGGTGCCCATAAGCTGTGATATAGTTATTGGGATGCCTAATTTTAATATAGTTTCCATAACCATTATCCCAACCAACATAAATAACCGTTCCGTCCCCAATGGTAGAAACCGGAGTTCCGGTTGGAGCAGCATAATCAATAGCCAGATGAGGACGCCAAATTCTTAAGATCGGGTGTAAACGGTTTTTAGAAAAATAAGAACTGATATACTTGTAATTTAAAGGAGCTCTCAGGAAGGCCTTTCTTAATGATTTTCCTTCTTCGGTATAATAATCTGTATGTCCTGTGGGATCGGTAAAAAAAATAGCGGTATGTTTGCTAAGAAGTTCACCTTCGTATTCGGCAGCAAGTATATTTCCCCAACGATAAAAATCTCCTCTATACTGCTTTTCAACTAATATCTTAAAAGTATCACCTTCTCTACATTCAGTAAGAAAATCTATCTGCCAGGCAAAAATATCGGCTATTTGGAGGGCTAATTGAGGTGAATTAGCACATTCTAACATTGATTCATAAAGAGAGCTTTTAATAACCCCCTCAAAATGTACCGTTTCTCGAGAAATCTCTTCCTTTACTACTTTTAAGTCTTCCGAATCCGAAGCAGGAATATCTATACAATAAATATCGATAGGATTTGGTTTATAGATAAATTCTGTTACTTTTCCTTCCGGGCTATATTTTAAAGAATATTCACTACCAACCGGAAGATAACTGAAGTCTACTACAGATTTAACTTTTTCCTGCAAATTAAGTATCTCAGCAGCGGGAACGCCTTCTTTAATTAGAGATTCATAAAGAGTATCTCCTGCCTGTAAATTACCGTTAATTGTAATTAGTTCTTTCTCTTTTTCTTGTTGAAAAGAGTTTTCTTCTGCTAATATCTCGGGGACCTCTTCTGTTTCATCGGTCGCTAATTTCAAAATTTCTTCTGAAGTAGGAATCGTTTCACTGTTTTGTTTGGTAGAAAATAATGGAAGGATCTTAAAACAAAATGTACCTGTAAATAACAATAGTATAAATAATCCACCAACTATCATTTTTATTTTTTTTGCTCTTCTTTTTTTGTTGGAATAGGTATAATAATAGGAATGATAGTAATATTTTTTCTTTGGCAAGATTGTCAATATCCCCTTACAATGAAATTAGTCCTTAGTGAATAGTTGTTAGTATTAAATGCTGCCACAAGTTCTATCCCTACTTGTTCTCTCTTTTACTATCTTACACTATGTATTATATAT
>DSEL01000188.1 GCA_011056645.1 Candidatus Atribacteria bacterium | reverse complement strand
GAAATAAATCATAAATATCATTTTTATAAAATGTAAGAAAGTGTCACAGTTAATTTTTAGAATGTGGCACTTTTTTTATTTCCTAATCAAATAACAATATGTTTGATTTTTTAATACGACTAATGTATAATACTTACAATTAGTAGTTACTAATAATATGTGCTATTAATAAAAATAAAATAGGTGGCTAGGAAAATGATTCAAAATATAAATAAATTAGAAAGACAAAAAAGAATAAAGGAATATATTTCCAAGGACCCATTTATTTCTGATAAACAACTTGCTGAACTATTTAAGATTAGCGTGCAAACTATTCGATTAGACCGATTGGAAATGGGAATCCCCGAAATGAGAAAAAGAATTGTACAGGTAGCCAAAAATACTTCTTCCAAAGATAAGGTAAAATCTCTAAAAAAAGAAGAGATAATCGGAGAATTAATTGATATAGAGTTGGGAAAAAACGGAATTGCTATCTTGAAGACTACAAAAGATATGGCTTTTGGAAGAACCGGGATCGTTCGAAGTCATTATATCTTTTCTCTGGCTGATTCATTGGCCATTTCCATTATTGACGCAGAAGTTGCTTTAACGGGAATTGCTCGATTAAGTTACAAAAATCCTGTATATGCTGGACAAACTTTAGTTGCCAAGGCAAGAGTTGCTCGAAATAGAGGTAATAAATATTTAGTATCTGTGCATGTAAAGTCTGATCAAAGGGAAGTATTTACCGGGAAATTGGTAATTTTTTCGGTGAACGATAAATTAAAAAGGAGAGAATATAGATGAAAATAGCTCTTGATGCCATGGGGGGAGATTATGCCCCCAAAGAAGTTGTAGAAGGGGCAATTTTAGCCACAGAAGAAAGAGATTTAGAAATTATTTTATTAGGTAATGCAGAGAAAATTAAAGAAGAATTAATTAAATATAAATATAAGAAAGATAAATTATCGATCATAAATTGTAAACAATACATTGAAACCGGTGATTTTCCTTTAGATGCCCTACGAAATAAAAAGGATTCTTCTATTGTGATAGGCATGAAATTAATAAAAAATAATCAGGCTGATGCTTTTATTTCTGCCGGAAATAGTGGAGCAGTTATGGCAGCGGCATTATTAGAGTTGGGGTGTGTCCCTCAAATACGCCGTCCTGCCATCTGTGCCATATTACCCTCGGCGAAAGGAAAAGTATTGATATTAGATGTGGGTGCAAATGTTGATTGTAAACCGGAATACCTCGTTCAGTTTGCCTTTATGGGAAATGAATACGCTCAAAATGTTTTAGGGATAGAAAATCCAAAAATAGGTATGCTAAATATTGGAGAAGAAGGGAACAAAGGAAATAAATTTGCCCAAAATGCTTATAAAAGCTTAAAAAATAGCAACATTAATTTTGCGGGAAATGTTGAAGGTAAGGATATTTTTAAGGGAAAGGTAGATGTAATAGTATGTGATGGATTTACTGGAAATATATTATTAAAATCTTCTGAAGGTTTAGCAAAATTGCTTTTAACCGAGGTGAATAATATGATAATTAGTCAACTTCCTCAGAATCAAGAAATGGATAAATTAAAGGAAAGATTTATGAATTTAGTAAAAATAACCGACTATACCGAGCATGGGGGATCTCCTCTTTTGGGTATAAACGGGTTATGCTTTATATGTCATGGGCGTTCTAAAGCAAAAACTTTTAAAAATGCGTTACTTAATACCGCTAAATTTATCGATGCCGATATCATTAAGCACTTTAAAGAAATATAAATACCAAAAAAATAATCCAAATAACCAGAAGGGGATAACGCTATTTAATGGAAAATATAAAAAATGTTAGAGTAATTGGAACAGGTTCTTATGTTCCCGAAAAAGTTTTAACCAATGAAGATTTAGAAAAGATAGTAAATACAAATCATCAGTGGATTATCACCAGAACCGGTATCAACGAACGCCGTATAGCTGAAGATAATGAAGCAACCTCAGATATAGCTGTAAAGGCAGCTTTGAGGGCACTAGAAGATGCAAATATAAAACCCCAGGAGATTGATTTAATATTGGTCGCGACTAATTCTCCGGATATGATCTTCCCGGCTACTGCTTGCCTGGTTCAAAAAAGAATTAAAGCCGTAAACGCCGCAGCTCTTGATCTGCAAGCCGGTTGTAGTGGTGCGATTTATGCCTTAATTACTGCCTGGCACTATATCGCTTCAGGCTTTTATAATAATGCTTTAGTCATCGGAGCAGAGACTCTCTCAAAATTTGTTGACTGGACGGACAGAAATACTTGTATTCTTTTTGGTGATGGAGCAGGCGCGGCTGTTTTAAAAGCCGATAAGGAGAAAGGAATTATTTCTGGTTGTTTATCAGCAGATGGATCGTACGGCGATTTGATTATGATACCAGCCGGACTTTCCAAAAATCCTGCTTCCCATGAAACTGTAGAAAAGAAAATGCATTATGTCAAGATGAAGGGGAATGAAGTATTTAAGCTTGCTGTTAAAAATATGAAAAGAACTACGATAAAAACTTTGGATAAATGTAAACTTTCGGTAGAAGATATAGATTGTTTTATTCCGCATCAAGCCAACATCAGAATTATTTCTGCTCTGGCTAGAGTTTTAAGGCTAAAAAAAGACAAAGTTTTTATTAATTTAAATAAATATGGAAATACCTCAGCTGCTTCTGTTTTGATTGCTCTTGATGAGGCAGTAAAAGAAGGTAAGATTAAAAATGGTGATATAGTAGTGTTGACTGCCTTTGGAGCAGGGTTAACTTGTGGAACCATTATTCTAAAATGGATTGAATAATCTCGATAATATAATAGAGAAAAGGAGCTGTAAGGTAGATAATGCATAAAATAGCTTTTGTATTTCCCGGTCAAGGTTCTCAAAAACTGGGCATGGGAAAAGACTTAATAGAAAATTACCCGGAAGCAAATAATTTGTTTAGTTTAGCCAATAAAGCTTTAAAAAAAGAAGGAGTGGATATTAGTAAAATTTGTTTCGAGGGACCAGAAGAAGATTTAAAAAATACTATTAACACTCAGCCGGCTATTTTAACTATCAGCACAATTTTATGTAAATTACTAAGAAATAATAAAATTGAACCTTCTGTAGTTGCCGGACATAGTTTAGGAGAATATTCAGCTTTAGTAGCCAGTTCTGCTATTAAATTTGAAGATGCAGTGAAGCTAGTAAGGAAAAGAGGGGAATACATGCAAAATGCAACTCCAGTTGGAAGAGGTTCAATGTTGGCAATTATAGGATTATCCAAAGATGCAATAAATGAAATGTGTGAAAAAATTAGAGATATTGGGAAAGTAGAAATTTCCAATCATAATTCTCCCACTCAAATTGTAGTTTCCGGTGAGATTAAAGCATTGGAAAAGTTAGCAATAATGGCTAAAGAGAAAGATGCCAGGATGGTGATATCTTTAAAAGTAAGCGCTCCTTTCCACTCGTCATTTATGGAGTCTGCCAAAGAAAATTTAGCGAGATATTTGGAACAAGTAAAAATAGACAATCCTAAAATACCTGTCAATTGTAATGTTAGCGGAGATTATATATATAATAAAGAGGAAGTTAAATCCTCTCTGATTAGACAAATGACTCATCCTGTACAATGGGTTGAATCAATAACTAATATGTATTCCAAAGGAATTAATTATTTTATAGAAGTGGGTCCCGGAAAGGTATTGAAAGGATTGATTAAACAGATCATTCCAGAGACCAATGTCTTTAATGTTTTTGATTCGACTTCTCTGCAAAATGTAGTCAAAAAAATAGGGGAGGTCTTATAAGATGGGACTATCTGGGAAAGTTGCTTTAATTACCGGTTCAGCTAGAGGGATAGGCAGAGCTATTGCCCAGGAATTGGCAATCCATGGGGCAAATATAATTGTTAATGATATTTTAGAAAAAAATGAAATCGATAAATCTTTGGAAGAAATAAAAAAAAATGGTAATATAGCGATTGGGATAAAAGCTGATGTAACTGAATTCGATGAAGTAGATAGAATGATAAAGGAGATTATTAATAAATTTGGAAAAATAGATATATTAGTAAACAATGCAGGTATAACTCGAGATTCTCTTTTAATCAGGATGAAAGAAGAGGATTGGGATGCAGTGATAAGAATAAATCTAAAAGGCACTTTTAATTGTTCTAAATCTGTGGCAAAATATATGATGAGACAAAAGAGCACTGATAAAATTGTAAACATCTCCTCAGTTATCGGAT
>DSEL01000187.1 GCA_011056645.1 Candidatus Atribacteria bacterium | reverse complement strand
TTTTTTATAGTAATATAAATAAAGATTTCAATAATAGTCGTGTAAGAGCAGAATATTATTCCCCCCCTCGAAGTATCAAAGACGAATATTATATTTTTAGAGATTTAGGCATTAATAAATATTTTAAATATTTAGATAAACAAATAAAACAATATTTGATTACTCTCATGTTGAGACATAAATATATCAAAAAAACACTTAAGACTATTAGGAATACTTTTAGAGTAGGTGATTAGATGAAAGTTTTTTTTATTCCATACGATAGAGAAGGTAATAACCCTTATCAAAATTTACTTCTGAATCACCTTCAAGATTTAGGAGTTAAGGTTGAAGGAAGCGGAACATATCGTATTTTCAGCCTATTAAGATCTACTTTCAGTCATTGGAAGCCGGATATTTTACATCTTCATTGGCATCATCCATTTTTGTTAGGTAGTAACATAACAAAAACTATTATAAAATCAGTCAGTTTTATTGCGGAATTACTGATATTAAAACTAGTTGAAGTTAAAATTGTGTGGACAGTTCATAATATTGTTAGTCATGAGGGAAAGTTTGAATCTTTGGAATTATTTTTCACTAAACTTTTAGCGAAAATGTGTAACAAAATCATTGTTCATAGTCCATCCGCAAAAAGAGAAATTGTAAAAATATACAGAGCTAGTGAATCTTTAATCAAGGTTATCCCTCACGGAAATTATATTAATTGCTACCGAAATGTAATAAGTAAAGCGCAGGCTAAAAATAAATTACAGCTCAAAGCAGAGAAAATAATATTTTTATATTTTGGTCTAATAAGACCTTATAAAGGTATTTCTGAACTTATCCAAGCCTTTAACAAGTTAAACTACTCGCGAACAAGGCTATTGATAGTAGGGAAACCGATCAACAATGAAATTGTGCATGATATACTTAAAAAATGTGAAGAGAATGAGAATATTAAAACCTTTTTTGAGTTTATCCCTGATGATGAAATCCAAATTTATATGAATGCAGCAGATGTTGTAGTATTGCCTTACAGAGATATTTTAACATCTGGGGCTATTATATTGGCTATGTCTTTTGGTAAACCTGTAATTGCTCCAGCCATTGGATGTATACCAGAGACTTTAGATATTGAAGGGAGTTTTCTATATGAACCTTCGGAAAAAGATGGTTTGATCAAAGCGATGAGACAAGTTTTTAATGCAGATCTTATAAAGATGGGCAATCATAATTTTGAATTAGCAAAACAGTTTCGGTGGGGTAAAATTGCCAAGAAGACTTATGAGGTTTATTGCGATTGTTTAAAGAGAAAAAAATAAAAAAGTTGGCGAAATAAATGGCCTGTTCTATGGCCAAGACTTAAAAATCCAATTCACAAATTCGATGGTGAACACTATTGGGAGATAGGGAAAGCTGGTTATCCTTTAAGTAAGATTACCAACGATATTAATAAGGTTGGATTTAAAATAAAAAACATACAGAATTTTTAAAAATCCTTATCATAGATTTTTTATATTAAAGAAAGAGAAGTGATTCAGTGATAAAAATTAAAATAATTATTAAAAAAATAATACCAAAAAAATATCATAGCAAAATATCAGGTGCGTATAATTATTTAAGATCATTATATTTCTTTGGTTTTAAATATCAATGTATTTTCTGTAAAGGACATTTTAGAAAACCTCTTCCCATTGGATTAAAAAATGATGTCGCTATGAATCTTATTGGAGGAGGGGATATCGTTATGCTTTATGTCCCCGATGCCATTCCACAGACCGAGAGAGATTGATTTATTGGCATATAATTAATAAAATAAAGATTTTAAATTCGTCAAAAAATATAAGATTATTACATGTTGCTCCGGAGAAAAATTTATAGAAAATATTAAAAAGTTTTTATCATATTAAATATATCAGTGGAGATTTAAATCCATTAATGGATTGTAATATTAGACTTGATATCGCAGATATGAATTTTGAAGATAACTTTTTCGATGTCATAATCTGTACTCATGTTTTAGAACATGTTAAAGATGATCAAAAAGCAATAAGTGAACTATTTAGAGTTTTAAAGCCTGGCGGAGAGGCAATTTTATAAATACCAATTTCTAAGTTTAGCAAAGAAACATTTGAGAATTTTTCAATTGTATTAACAGAAGAAAGAGAAAAATATTTTGGACAAAAAGATCATGTCAGAATATATAGTAAGGATTACAAAAATAGA
>DSEL01000186.1 GCA_011056645.1 Candidatus Atribacteria bacterium | reverse complement strand
TTTTCTTCTCTTTCTTAACTCGACAATAGATACTATATGCTTGATACTTTAATATCTCCCCTTGTAAAGTCTTGCGATACAATTTATAATTAAAATAGAAAAAAACTAAAAAAGTTAAACAATAGGGGAGCGGATAGGCTCTGGTGGGCCTTGCGGACTTCAAATCCGTGGGCGGTAATTATTTTTAATTGCTGCGGTGGGTTCGATTCCTACCCCTCCCGCCATTAATTTTTCACTTCGATATTTTTTTCTTCTAACTTTCATTATTATCTTTGTTTTAAAAAGATCAGTAAAGGAGAAATTTTACTAATTGAAGAATAATAAGGATTTAAACAATAATAAAATAAATTTATTGCTATCAAATATTCCCAGTGTAGAAATCATTTTACAAAATAAAGCGCTAAAACCTTTAATAAAAAAACATTCCCGAAAAGTGCTTACCCAAATAGTAAGAATAGTTATCTCTGAAGAGAAAAAAAATGCCCGTAAAAATAGCCGCCTCTATTCATCGAAAGAAAGGATAAATAAAATTAAAGGATATTTGGAAAAAGATAATCTTTCTATGTTGCAAGAAGTTATAAACGGCAGTGGGGTCATTCTCCATACTAATTTGGGGAGAGCACCGCTTGGCAAAGAAATGCTTTTAACAGTTCAAGCCTCTTTAAGCGGCTATAGCAATTTGGAATATGATCTTGCTGAAGGTGAAAGAGGGAAAAGAGGAGAAATTGTAGGAAAATTACTTAGTACCCTCAGCAACACAGAAAATAGCTTGGTAGTAAATAATAATGCTGGGGCGATATTCTTAATATTACACGCCCTGGCAAAAAATAAAGAAGTTATCGTCTCCAGAGGAGAGTTGGTTCAAATCGGAGGAGGATTCCGCATTCCCGAGATATTAGAACAAAGCGGGGCTTATCTTCGAGAAGTGGGCACTACTAACCAAACTTTCATCGATGATTATGAAAAAGCAATCAATGATAATACTGCTATGCTATTAAAAGTTCATCAAAGTAATTTTCAGATAAACGGTTTTGTTCATCAAACAGAAATCAATGAACTTAAAAAATTAGGAAAAAAATATAAATTACCGGTAGTAATAGATTTGGGCAGTGGAACATTTTTAAATACCGAGAATTTTGGATTGAAACACGAACCAACTGTTCAAGAAAGTATCAGAAACGGCGCTGATATTGTCTGTTTTAGCACAGATAAACTTTTAGGAGGTCCTCAGGGAGGAGTTATTTGCGGAAAAGAGATTTACCTGAATAAAATTTCTCAGCACCCTTTATTCCGAACATTAAGAGTGGATAAAATCACCTTAACCATTCTTCAGGAAATTTTATTATCCTATCTAAGAGGTGAAGCAGTAAACGAAATTCCCATCTGGAAAATGATTTCCTGTCCCTTAGAAAAAATTACTGCTCGCAGTCAGAATATCAGCCAAAAGCTGAAAGAAGAAAATATCCCCACATTTAACAAAAAAGGAGAGACTGCTATTGGCGGAGGTTCCTTACCCGGACAAAGCCTACCAACCGAATTAGTTGTTATAAAACCTCCCTGTCCGGCGAAAATTTTCTCCCAAGCATTACACTCCTATCGACCTCCTTTGGTAGGAAGAAAAGAAAAAGAATTTTTTATTTTAGATCCCCGCTGCATTGACCCATCTTTAGACAAGTTAGTGATAAATATAATTAAATCAACCTATTCTAAACTACAATAAAAAGAGGTTTCTATGTTTGTTTTTGGTACAGCAGGCCATATTGACCATGGCAAAACCGCTTTAATCTATGCGCTAACTTCCATAGATACAGATCGTCTACCCGAAGAAAAAGAAAGAGGTATGACCATAGATTTGGGGTTTGCCTGGATGAAACTTCTTTCCGGAGAAAAGGTAGGAATAGTCGATGTGCCTGGGCATGAAAACCTGATAAAAAATATGATCGCCGGCGCAACCGGAATTGATGCAGTCATTTTAGTGGTTGATGCCAATGAAGGTTGGATGCCCCAGACCGAAGAACATCTTCAAATTATAGAGTTCCTTAATATAAAATACGGTATCATCGCCCTAACTAAAATCGATCTGGTAGAGCAAGCCAGAGTGAATTTAGTGGAAAAACAGATTAAAGAGAGATTAAAAGACACTGTTCTCTCAAACGCGCCTATCATAAAAGTAAGCATAGTGAAAAATATAGGAATTGATCAGATAAAATCAGCAATCAAAGATTTAATCCCCCAGATGAAACCAAAAAGAGATGTGGGAAAACCGAGACTATCTATAGACCGAGTCTTTAATATTAAAGGAAGCGGCACAGTGGTCACCGGTACTTTAGCAGGAGGAACTCTCCAAAAGGGGATGGAAGTAACTATTTTTCCATCCCATAAAAAAGCCCGAATTAGAAATTTACAGAATTATAAAGAAAAAACAGAAAAAGTCTTTCCCGGAAACAGAACAGCCCTTAATTTAGCAGGAATAGAAAAAGAGGAGCTTCACCGAGGAGATATTATCTTCGGAAGTAAAGAGATTAAAGCCAGCAAGAATATAGATATCTATCTACAGATCCTCCCCCAGCTGAAAAAATATTCCTTAAAAAATCGGTCAGAAGTAGCTTTTTTTACTGGAACGAAAGAAATACCGGCAAAAATAATTCTCAACCAAACTGAAGACCTAAAACCCGGCGAAAAAGGGTTCGCTCAGCTTCGTTTTAAGGAACCGCTGTCAACTTATTTGGGAGACCGCTTTATTTTAAGAATACCTAGTCCACCCAAAACCATTGGCGGGGGATGGATTGTCGACCCTTTAGCCTACAAGCATCATTTTAAAGACAAAAACATCCTTAATCTCTTACAAAAAAGAATAAAATTGGAATTGAGAGAATTAATTTTAACTGAATTAAAAAAGAATCTTTTTATTAAAAAGGATGATCTATTAGTTAATAGTGGTTTTGCTGACTCAGAAATCAGGGAAGGTGTTGAATCTCTAAAAAAACAAGGTGAAATTATCGCTACTTCTCTCTGGCTGATTGAAAAAAACTACTGGCAAAAACAGATAAAAATATTTATGGAGAGATTAAATCAGGAATACAAACTTTATCCTTTACAAAACGGTTTCCCTACCAATAAATTCCAAAGTTATTTTCATTATTTAAAACCGGAAATATTTAAGTGGTTATTAGATGTTCTGATCAATGCAGAGAAAATAGGTTTAGAAAAAGGAAAAATGTTTTTACTCGAGCGTAAACCTAAAATTTCTTCACAGCAAGAAATATTAATTTTTAAAATATTAAAAATCCTGAAAGATAATCCCACCAATCCCCCTGACCAAAAAACACTTATTACCCAAATTTCAGGAAGCAAGGAAATAATAGATTTTTTAATTCAAGAAGGAAAAATTATCAAGTTAACCGATGGCATTTTACTTGAAAAGGAAAATTATGATATTATGAAAAATAAATTAATAAGTTTTTTAAAGATAAATGGCTCTATCTCGATTGCAAAGGTTCGGGAACTGTTGGGGATTAGTCGAAAATATATTATCCCTTTGCTTAATAAAATGGATGAGGAAAAAATTACCCAACGTAAAGAAAATGTGAGAATATTAAAAACTAAACTCAGCTAATTTAACTATCAAAAAGGAGACAAAAAAGATTTGACAGATAAAAGGAAACTAACCCAAATGGTTTCTGCTGCCGGATGAGCAGCCAAATTAAATCCTAAAGATCTCGGTGAGATCTTAAAAACAATTAATGTTAAAAAAGATATTAATCTATTAGCGGGATTCGAAAAATATGAAGATGCAGCGGTGTATCGATTACATGAAAACCAAGCTCTAATTTTTACCCTGGATGTCATTACGCCAATAGTCGATGATCCTTATACTTTTGGACAAATCGCGGCCGTTAATGCCCTAAGTGATATTTTTGCCATGGGAGGAAACCCTCTTATGGCTTTAAATATAGTTGCCTTTCCCGAAGATAGATTAGATGATTTAGAGCTTATTCTAAAAGGGGGAGCAGAAAAAGTAGCAGAAGCAGGTGCAATTCTATCCGGGGGACATACTATAAAAGACAAAGAACCAAAGTATGGATTAGCTGTAGTGGGATTAATTCATCCACAGAATATCATTTATAATGATACTGCCCGGGAAGGGGATTTACTAATATTAACTAAGCCTCTGGGAACAGGAATCTTATCTACTGCCCTTAAAGGTGGTATGGCCGAACCAAATTCCTCAGCCCTAAAGGAAGCAATTTTCTGGATGACTAAATTAAATCGCCTTTCTGAAGAATTATTAAAATCACCTATCCACAGTTTAACTGATATCACCGGTTTTGGTTTAATCGGCCATTTAAGTGAAATGCTCAGGAAAAATAATTTAGGAGCTGAATTATGGATTAATGATATTCCTTTCATTAGTAGCTTAGATAGATATATTTCCTCAGGAATGATTCCAGGAGGAACGTTAAAAAACAGGGAAATTTATTCCTGTTCTGTAGAAAAAATATCTAATATTTTACCGGAGCAAGAAATTATTCTTTATGATGCCCAAACTTCAGGGGGATTATTGTTGTCTATAAGCCCCGAGCAGGCAAAAAAAGCAAAAAATCTTTTATTCCAACAGGGATTTACTTCCAGCCAAATTATCGGGAAAATCATAAATGTTTTCTCAGGAAGAAAAATTAAAATAAAATAAATAAAAAATATCTTTATCTGTTTAACTAATTGTGATATTATTTATATAATTTTCAATAAATAATTTTATAAAAAACTACGATATATTTGCCATAGAAAGGAGGTGATTATCATTAAAAATAAGAAATTACTACTCAGCTTAAGTGTATTTTTAATGGCATTTTTATTTACCGGCTGCTTTCTTTTCAACAGCGCACCAGTTATTGAATCTGATCCGGTAACTACTGCAAAAGAGGGAGTTGCCTATACTTATGACGTAGAAGCTACTGATCCTAATGGAGATACTTTAACTTATTCCTTAACTGTTAACCCTACCGGCATGACTATTAGTTCTACGACCGGAGTAATCAGCTGGACTCCAACAGAAGACCAAATTGGTGAAAATGAGGTCGAGATTGAAGTATCTGATCAATATAAATCAACCACTCAATCATTTACCATTATTGTGGGCGAAACCTTGCTTTCTTCTATAGAAGTACTCCCGACCAGCATATCAATAAATGCAGGTAGCTCAAAAACCATTACTTCAATTACCGCTTATTATGATAATGGTTCTGAAGCAAATATAGCACTTACTGCTTGTACGTATACATCAAATAACTCTAAAATCACGGTCGCAAATGGAGTAATTACGGTTTTATCAACATGCTCGGCCACCACCGCAACTATTACCGTAAATTATACCGAAGATAGTGTAATGAAAAGTGATACAGTAACCGTCACAGTACCTTCAAGTGGTGGATGAGGGAGTTAAATACCACCAGTAGTTTACTGGTGAAAAATGAAGAACACTAAAATAGGGACACATCCCATTTTTCTAAGAAAAGAAAAATGGGATGTGTCCCTATTTTATTTTAATGTTGACAAATATACTCATATATAGTATTATCATATTCGCTTATAAAATTATATAAATATTTTAAATATTTAGAAAGGAAAGAAATGAATATAAAAGTTACCCACAAGGCTTTAGATGAAATAAAAAAAGTTTTGGCAGAAAAAAATAAATCTACTAAAGTAATAAGAATATTTTTAACAGGAATAGGTTGAGGAGGTCCAAAATTTAATCTTGCTCTGGATGAGCAGAAAGAAAATGACGAAACCTACTCAGAAGACAGCATTGACTTTGTAGCAGATAAAAACTTAATAAATCAATATAAAGGATTCAAGATCGACTATTCTAATTTTTTTCTACAGAGAGGATTTTTAGTCTATCCTTATAGTGGACCAGTTTCCACCTGTTAAGAAATTAAAAATAGGGACACATCCCATTTTTCTCTTCTTTATAGATAGAGAAAAATGGGATGTGTCCCTATTTTTTTTAGTGGAGGGTGCCGCCCAAGTTTAGCTTAGCTTCTCTTATTCCCAGGGTCCGACGATACCATCCGCCGCCCAATCCATAGTAGTCAGTTCAAATACAGACATTCGTAAGCCCTCGGGAACTTTCAGATTCCCGTCACGATCGTAGATGGGACCATTGAACGGATCGAATACCATCGATGGATCGGCCATCTGCTCCAACCTCTTCATCACCAGATCATAAACGCTAATCTTTCCCAGGACGGGATCATCTACATATTTCCCTTTTAATTTATCCTCGTAGGCGGGATTTATCAACATACCTGGCTCGGCTCCTATTTCTACTGCCTTTTCCTTTAGTAACCACCAGTAGTCTACATTAGTAAGGTTATGTGCTGTATAGACACCGGCATAGACTTTAGCAAGAAAATCAAGGTAGATCGCTTCCCAGTGGGCAATCTGTCCGGAAACGACATATTCGGGACTGAATTTGTACATCGGTGAGTAATGTCCAAAGGATGGAAAACCACTTTCTGCAGCGACCTGTACGACCGTCGGCGAGTCTTCAGTAAAGGCAAATACATCACATCCCTCGGCGAGCAAGGCTTCGGCTGCCTCCTTGGCCGCTGTGGGACTGAACCACTCATATATCCATCGTACATGCAACTCAGCCTCCGGATTGGTCTCCCTTACACCCACAGCGAAAGCATCCATATGACGTTTTACTTCGGGAATGGGGAAAGCACCTGCATAGGCAGTCTTATTAGTTTTGGTGAGCGCTCCGGCGATCAATCCATTCAGGTAGTAGATCTGGTAAAAATCAGCCATGTAGGTCATTAGATTTGGATTACGTTTAAAACCTGAGCAATGGGCAAAGATCTTATCCGGGTATTTCTGGGCTGCAATAAGTGTCCCATCCATAAAGCCGAAACTGGTAGTTAATACCACATCACAACCCTCTTCCACAATTAGCTTGTCAATATAAAGCCCCTCGCTTCCCTCAGCAACACTCTCTACATAGACCGTCTCCAACCAGGGGAAAGTATCCTCGCAGATTCTCCGTGCTTCATCGTGTGCATTACTCCAACCCAAGTCGCCAATAGGTCCGACATAGATGAATCCCACCTTAAGTGGTGTACCGGGAACGTACTCTTTAGCTATAACAAATGAAGCAAAGCTGAAGATGACTGTTATCAGTAACAGAGCTATTAACATGATTTTAATTCGTTGAACAGACATTTTGTAACCTCCTTTTTGGGCTGTTGAAACAGCCATTTTAATTTTTACAACTTTCACTGCTTACTTTAACCTATATTCAGGATTACCCACCTCACCTCCTACACTCGAATTATTTGTTGCCATTATTGAATATCGAATAATAATCTGCTTTCTCTTGATTTTTAATTATATTATTTTCCTAATTATCTTGTAAAGAATTGTTCGTCTTATTCTTGATCTTATTCTTTTTTTTATTTTACCATCATTATAAATTTAACAAACACTTTGGAAAAAAGCAAATCGTTCAAAGAAAGTATCGAACTCACTCCTCTCCCCTGGTGTAAGGTAAGGATAATGCAGCCGGTGATCCCATCCGCTTTTGTAAGGTTCCACGCGAGACAAATATTAATACCAGAATGGCAAATGCGTAAGGCATTGCTTTAAGCAATTCCGGTGATACCCACGGCTGTAGGCGATACGACAAATGATAAAGAGCGGCGAACAAGTAGGCTCCTAACATACCATTAACCGGATTCCAAAAAGCAAAAATAGTCAAAGCAATAACAATCCATCCCATTCCCGCAGTCATTCCCTCGGTCCATGCTGGTCGATAGGCAACCGAAAGATATCCCCCTGCTACACCGGCGAGGATCCCTCCTAAAAGTACACATACATAACGTACCCGATTAACATTTATCCCTAAAGAGTCGGCAGTAGCAGGGCTCTCCCCTACAGAACGGATGGTGATCCCGATTCTCGTACGATAGAGTATATACCACAATAAAGGCACAATAAGAATTGTTAGATAAACAATAAAATTCTGATTTTCGAAAAGTGCAGGCCCCAAAAAAGGGATACTGGAGAGTCCCGAAATGGTGATCTTGGGAAGCGGTACAGGAAGCGGCTTACCCTCCCAACCCCGTCCTAATACACCTGATAGACCAAGACCGAGCATGGTAAGGGAAAGTCCGGATATTACCTGGTTCGCTTTAAGTGTTACGCTGGTAAAAGCGTGGATTAAAGAAAAGACGCCACCGACAACTGCACCCATCAGGATCCCCAACCAGGGATTTTTAGTGATATAGGCAGTGGTGAAAGCAGAATAAGCCCCCATGATCATCATGCCCTCGACACCAAGATTCAATACACCTGAACGTTCCGCGTAGATCTCACCAAGTGTTCCCAAAAGAAGTGGCGTCCCATAAGCAAGAGAACGGCTGAGTGTTGTAATTATCCATGTTTCCCAACCCATAGCTACCTCCTCGATAAAAAGGATATTTTGTAACGAAGAATAATTTCACTTCCGATAAGGAAAAATAATATTAATCCGTTAAATACATTGATCAACTGGAAGGGTAGTCCAAGCGATACTTTAATTACATCCCCTCCGGTCATAATAGCGCCAAATAAAAATGAGGTGATGATTACCGCCAAAGGATTGCGCCTTGCCAGCCAGGCAACGATGATTGCAGTATAGCCATACCCCATCGAGATATTAGTCGGTCCCAATAGTCGTAGATGAATACCCGCTATCTCACCAACTCCGGCTAAGCCTGCAAAACCTCCGGAGATCAACATGACAAGCAGGGTGGTCTTAAGTTGGCTGATACCGGCAAATTTTGCTGCATCGGGATTTTCCCCGATAACTCGAATCTCAAATCCACTCCTGGTATGTGTAACCATTACGTACATCATAACAGCAAGAAAAAGCCCCAGCATTAATGTTGGCCAGTGGATGCGTGTATTGTAGATAGTCGGCAGCCAGGCAGCTCGTGGAAAGGTATCTGAATAGGCAAATCCGCGCGCAGAGGGTCCTTTCCATGGACCGTGGATTAACCATTCTATAAAGTAGATAGCAATATAATTCATCATTAGCGTCGTAATGACATCGTTTAATCCTAATATTACCTTTAAGATAGCCGGAATAAATCCCCATATTGCTCCGCCAATAAATCCACCAATAAACATCGCCGGTAAGAGTAGTGGATCCGGCAACCCACTAAAGAGAGCAATTCCAGTGGCAGCAACCGCTCCCATGAGGAGCTGTCCCTCAGCACCGATATTCCAAAAGAGGGCGCGAAAGGCAATGGTTAATCCTACTCCGCAGAGCAATAGAGGAATTGCTCTGCGTACTGTTTCGGCTAAACCAAATCTGCTTCCCAGTGATCCATGTAGTATTAGCTGATAGGCTTTGATAGGAGAAACGCCATAAACCCGGAAGAATATTCCTGCTACCAGGAATGCTGCAAGAATAGCCAGAAGTGATACAAAAAACACTTCCTGTCCAGAGGCAAGCGGTTTTCTCTCAATTTTAATACCTACATGTCTCTTCATTATTCTTCTCCCTTATGGTACCTTGTGCCAGCCATCATTAAACCAATCTGCTCTATATCGACTCTCTCTGTATTGAGAATACCCATTGCCTCACCATTGAATAGGACCAGAATCCGGTCAGACAGGGTCATAATTTCCTCTAAATCCTCTGAGATGAGCAAAGTGGCTGCACCTTGTTCCCGTTGTGCTAAGAGAGTTTGCCGCACCTGTTCGGTAGCACCGATATCGAGACCATAAGTAGGATGCACCGCAACAATCAGATTAGGTCTTTCGGATAGTTCGCGTGCCAGGATTACTTTTTGAATGTTCCCTCCTGAGAGGAGTTTTGCAGGTGTTTCACAACTCGGAGCAGTTATTTGGAAATCAGACATTGCGCAACGTGCATTATCTTCAATTGCTTTGTTGTTAAGAAATTCTCTATGAGAAAAAGGAGGTCGACAATATTTTTTCAGAATCAGATTCTCACGAATGCTAAGAGCAGGGACAATTCCCATCTTAATTCTCTCCGACGGAATGTGAGCAACATGCAGATCGTTCATTTCTCGCGCAGAATAATTAGTAACTTCTTTGTTGGCTAATAATATTTTTCCCCTTGTTGACTTACGTAGCCCGGTAATAACTTCCGCGAGTTCTGTTTGCCCGTTGCCTGATACTCCGGCTATACCCAGAATCTCTCCTCCGAAAAGATCAAAGGATAGTCCACGAAGAGCCGGGAGTCCGCGATCGTTCAATACATGCAGGTCATTTACCTCAAGAAGCTTCTCTCTTTGTTTCAAGGGGCTCTTCTTTAGACGAAAGACCACCTCGCGACCGACCATTAGCTTGGCCAAAGTTGGTTTATCCGTCTTGGTAGTAATGAGATTTGCTACAACCTTTCCCTTACGCAGTACTGTCACCCGGTCACTCACCTGCATCACCTCATCAAGTTTGTGAGTAATGAAGATAATAGTTAATCCGTCATCAACTAAGGTACGTAAGGTGGTAAATAATTGATCAACCTCCTGGGGGGTAAGGACACTTGTTGGCTCGTCCATGATCAGGATATTGACCTTACGATAAAGCGCCTTTAAGATTTCCACCCGCTGTTGTTGACCAACAGTTAACTGCCAAATCTTTGCCTGCAAGTCGACCGGTAGACCATATTCTCGAGCGATAGATGAAATCTTTTCTCTTATCTTGTGGAAATTCATAAATAAACCGGTTCCCTCATCTAAACCGAGAATAATGTTCTCCTCCACCGATAGCGTAGGAACAAGGCGGAAGTGTTGGTGTACCATTCCGATATGGTAATTAAGTGCAGTTCGAGGAGAGGTCATTTGAATTGGTTGGCCGTTTAGGATAATCTCCCCTTCGTCGGGTTGATAGAGGCCATAAAGGACACGCATTAAAGTAGTTTTACCTGCGCCATTCTCTCCGAGAAGACAATGAATCTCGCCACGACAAACCTTGAGATCAATACCGTTATTAGCAATTACACCGGGAAACCGCTTAACAATTCCTCGTAATTCGATTGCATAACCTTCTGAATTATCCAAGGTCACTCCTTTATCCTTCTTTGTTGTATGCGGGATTAATTAAAGCTCTTATCTGTACTATCTATTAAATTTATTAAATTAATGAGTATGGTAATAGGATTTTTTTTCAATAAAATCTTCTAATGATAGGACAGTAAATCAGTTGGTTTCCGGTAATACTCTTCGAATATATCGATACTATTCTTCCTAGATCGTGCTACTATTTTCATCTACTATAATTAGTATAAATATACCAAACGCCCAAGGAAAAAACAAGAGCCAACATTGGAAAATAGGGACACATCCTGATAAATTTAATGGGATGTGTCCCTATTTTTTTATTATAAACCATGCTCCAATTATTACTAATACAATTCCTGCTAAAAAAGCAAAATCAACAAAAAATAAATTATTGACCAAGAAAAATAGAGAAACGGTGCTCAAAATCCCGATTGGAATTAAGAGTCCCTTTTCTCGCGTTCCAAAAAGATAAAGCTGAAGTAAACCTATTGCTACCCCCAAAGGGAAGATAGGCCACAAATCTTCCATCAAGTGCCAGCCATATGTAACATTAACTAAAAATAATAAACCATAAGTAAGAAGTATCCCCCCTGGGACCAAAAGACCGGAATCATTCCTGTAGATAAAATAACTCAATTCAAAAATAATCCCCGGTACTAATAAAAATAAAGGCCATAAATTCTCCCAAATAATTTTTATTATCCCAAAGTTCGATAATATTAATACTATTCCTATAACCAAAAGCAAAAAACCAAATAGATAATTAATTTTTTTCATTGATTTCCTCCTCATTACACCATTTTTTTAAATATTCAAACAAAATTCTCTTCTTTTTTATTTTAAAAAATACTACTTATCACCTGCCAATCGAGTTAAAATCCATGTCCTTACTTTTTTCTTTCCCCAATCCAGGGCTTTTTGCTCATCCCCCAGGTCGTAACACACATCTATCCTGTTCCCTATAATAGCACTTCCACAATCATTGGCTAACCCTACTCCGTAACCTTCTATATATAACACATCTCCATAACGAAAAATACCGTATTCAGGGTCAATCGCTATGCTTCTATATCCGGCTTTGTAGTTCGTTGAAGTAAAACCATCAGCATAAGGCCAACATGATCTCTGGTGGGGAGTATAAGCGGTGGCCACTACGGTAAATTGCGGATAGGGCAGATCTTTATCCTTCCCGGCTTTCAATGCTTTTTTTATTTCTTCTGCTTTTGCTTCTGCTTTTTCCCAATCTATTTTATTAAAGCCATAAGGATCTGTCTCTTTGGGGAGACTATATTTTTCAATAATAGTGTAGCCTGCTGCCTTCTCTTCCCCGGTAATCTTATGCTGGGAAGTAAAGCGCACTATATTTCCCGCTTGATCCTTAATGACGTAAAACTTACTATCTGCTGAAAAATTACCTAACCACAGGAATATATTTAAGATCAGGATAAAAATTAGTAAAAAACTTATTTTATTTATTATAATTTTCTCCTTTGGAAAAAATGATGTTTTTATTATTTGCCAGTTAGATATAATTATAATTCTATAAATGTTTTTATAAATCCTCTTTTTTTACGAAAAAAATAAAAGCTCGCCTTGCCATGAGCAAAGCGAGCTTGTAAAGGAGGTATAATTATGAAAAAGATTGTTTTGTTGTTTGTTACCTTAATTTAGTACATCATTCAAACAATTATCAATTATACACTGAATAAGTATACTTATTTTTCATGCAATGTCAAGTAAATTTTAAACAAATTTTAAAAATATTTTTTATATCTTTATTATATAAAAATTGATCATCTATTGAATAAGCTTTATCCATATAAATAGGAGCTTTTACCTTCATAAAGACAGGGGGAGTTTTAAAATCGTTTCCAAAACTTCTCTGCTTGTTCTCTTACTCTTTTAGTAATTCTTTGGTAATCTATACCACATATCTCTCGATCTTCCATTAATATTTTACCTCCGACAATAGTGGTATCGACCATATCTCCACTTATACCAAATAAAATATGGAAATAAGCATTTTCACTGTTAATAGGAGTAGGCGGATAATAATCTACCACAATAACATCCGCTGGGACTCCAGCTTGAAGGACGCCCAAAGTTTCTCCAAAAAATCCGGATGCAATTTCACAGTTATTCTTAAAAACTATCTTAAAGACTTCTGCCCAGCCAGCCTGGGGATTACCTGAATCGTGTTTTTGTAATAGATTAGCTACTTTAATACTTTCAAACATATCGCTGGTATAACCATCTGTCCCCAATCCTACTATTACACCCTTATCCATGGCAGCTTTAATTGGAGCAGTACCCACTGCATTACCCATATTAGATTCTGGATTATGGATTAAGTAACTGTTGTGCTCCTTGATAACTTCTAATTCCTCTTCTTTAAGATAAACTCCATGGATAGCCAAAGTACCGGGTCGCAGGATATGAAAGCGATTTAAGCGTTCGGCTACCCCTTGATAACCCCTGGTTTTACTTTCATAGTAATCGGCTTTACCCTCAGCAACGTGAATATGAAAAGGGACTCTCAGCCTGTCTGCCAGAGCAGCCACTTCAGTTAAAGTCTCATTATTCAATGTAAAGGAAGCATGAAGTCCGATTAATCCTCCCAGGCAATTATTGCCTTCCTGCTGTGCTTTTTTAATAAATCTTTCGTTTTCTCTGATCCCATCTAAAGCTTTTTCATGACCATCCCGATCGGAAATCTCGTACGATAGATTTGCCCGAATACCGGTTTGTCGGACTGCTTCAGTAATAATGTCTAAACTACCATCGATAAGATTGCTGCTGGCATGATGATCAAAAATAGTGGTAGTTCCTTTTTTAACACTATCTAAAAGAGCATAAATAGCACTGCAATATATATCTTCTTCGTTTAAAATTTTATCTAATCTCCACCATAGTTTTTCTAATATTTCCACAAAATTTTTAGGTGGTTGCTCAGTTTTAAGGTTCATACCTCGAGCAAAAGTGCTATAAAGGTGCATATGAGTATTAATCATACCCGGCATTATTATCTTGCCTTGAACATCTTTAAATGCGGCTTTAGGATATTTGATCAGTAATTTTGCCGTATCCCCGACTGCCAAAATTCTCTCTTCCTCGATTACTACTCCGCCCTTAGAGATAACCCGGGAATTTTTATCAAAAGTAAGAACTGTTCCATTTCCGACGATCAACATCTTTCTCCCCTCCTCTATCCTTCAATCATTTTTTGGGAAATCTTGTTGGCCCTTTCCACCACTTTGTCTTCATTAACAGAGAGCAATCTTCCATCACGAACTACAATCCTGCCATTTACTATCGTAATATCCACAATTTGGGAATCACCGGAAGTAACCAGAGCAGAAACAGAATCGTGCAAACCCCCGGCAAATCCTAATCTTTTTACATTGATCAAAAACATATCTGCCGCTTTTCCTTCTTCAAGACTGCCAATCTCCGGCTGATTAAGGACATCACGGCCACCATTGGTCGCCATACTTAGCACTTCTTCGGCAGACATACTGGAGATACCATAAATTAATCGATGCATCAATAAAGCTGCTTTAAGTTCAGCAATCATATTAGAAGAATCATTGCTGGCGCTGCCATCAACTGCTAATCCCACCGGTACATTCTTTTTTAACATATAAGGAATATTCGCCGCTCCGGAAGCCAATTTCTGATTGGATACCGGACAATGCGCCACTCCTGTCCCTGTTTCAGCCAATAAATTTATTTCTTTTTCATTCAGGTGGACACAATGAGCAAACCAAACATCATTCCCCAACCAGCCGACTTTTTCCATATAATCTAATGGTTGAAGACCAAAAGTTTCCTGACAAAAATCATCTTCGTCTTTGGTTTCGGCTATATGGGTATGGCTCTCTACTTTATAACTCCGAGCTAATTTAATCGATTCCTTCAAAAGATTTTCAGTAACCGAAAACGGGGAACAAGGGGATAATACCACCCTTTGCATGGCAAAAGGCCGGTAATCATGAAATTTTTCGATAACCCGCTGAGAATCGTTCAAAATCTCTTCTTCTGTCTGTACTACTGAATCCGGAGGCAATCCGCCATCTTTTTCGCTCAAAGACATAGAGCCTCTGCTTCCATGAAATCGAATCCCAATTTCTTGAGCCGCTCTAAATTCTTCATCTACCAGTTCTTTGGGCTGGTCCTTGGGAAAAACATAGAATTGATCCACCGCAGTAGTACAACCGGTTTTTAGAAGTTCTCCCATAGCTACCAGACTACTGTAATAAACTGCTTCGGGAGTTAAGCGAGCCCAGATAGGATAAAGATATTTGAGCCAATTAAATAGCTCTACATTTTGCACCTGGGAAATATTTCTGGTTAAAGTTTGATAAAAGTGGTGATGGGTATTTATCAACCCAGGATAAAGAAAATAATCAGAACCATCAATTACCTTATCAGCTTCAAGTTTTATATCACGAGCAATTTTGCTGATTATATTATTTTTAATCAAAAGACTGTAACTCTTTAATCTGGTTCTTTCTCTATCCATAGTTACAATCTCTTTTATATTCTTAATTAATATAGAAGACATTTATAAAATCTCCTTCTTGCTATTGTCAAGGGGACGGTTCTACTGACAATATTAAATAGAAATATTGTCAGTAGAACCGTCCCCTTGACAATATTCAATCGCTTGGATAATTTGTTCATAACCGGTACAACGACAAAGATTACCTTCTATAGCAGTTTTAATCTCTTCTCGGCTGGGATGAGGATTGTGCATAAGTAATGCTTTGGCGGACATCAACATCCCCGGGGTACAGAAGCCGCATTGTATGGCATGATAATCAATAAAAGCTTGTTGTAAAGGATCAAGCTTTCCATTAGTTTCTAGCCCTTCAATAGTTAAAACCTCACTCCCTCCGATCTGCCCGGTAAGAACCAGACAGGAAGAAACTGCTTTTTCATCAAGGATAACCGTGCAGGCTCCGCATTCACCAACACTACAACCTTCTTTGGTTCCAGTTAATTTTAATTGTTCTCTTAAAGTATCAAGTAAACGCTCTTTAGGGCTTACTTTTAAGGTTACTTCCTTGCCATTAACCATGAAAGTAACTATAATCTTATTCATTTTTATTGATCTTTGCCTCCCCAATAATTTTTTTCAGCGCTCTCTTAACTAGAACAGCAATAGTCGGTTCTTTGTAAGGAGTAGACCATCTTTCTCCAGTGATAGAAATCATTTCCTTACTGATTATCTTACCAATCTCTTCTAAATCAATATTAAATATCGATTTACTATTAACCGCTTTTTCGGTCTCTGGAAGGGATTGGGGATAAGGTGTAGCTGAACCTGGTACAACTCTGGTATCTTGGAAAATACCTTCTTTATTTATTTTGGTAATCAGGGCAAGACTTAATCTGGCAATAGATAAGGCTTTTCTCCGGCCAATTTTTTTAAAATCACTATAATAATTATCACCAAGCAGAGGTATTTTTATCTTAGTCAGTAGCTCATTGGACTGTAATTTGGTCTTGTAAGGACCAGCTAAAAATGCTTCTAAAGGTAGTACCCTTTTGCCTTTCCTGAAAGTTAATTCTACTTCAGCTCTTAAGGCGATGAGAGGAGGTAGAAGATCTGCTGCCGGTGAAGCATTTAAAATATTTCCTCCGATAGTACCACGATTACGTATCTGGGTTGAACCAATGGTACAAGCTGCTTCCTTTATTATCGGAAAATTATTTTTAATAAGCGGCTCATTGATCAAACGGGAATGGGTTACCAGCGGCCCTATTTCTATAAAATTGTTATTTAAATTAATAATTTTTAATTCCGAGATATTGCTTATATCTAACAGGTAATCAAAGTCCGGTAAGCGAGAGCTTTTTTTATAAAGGTCAACTAAAAAGTCCGTTCCGCCAGCTAAAATATGAACCTTAGTTAATTTGTCTAAGTAATTCAAGGCTTCTTCTATTTTTCGGGTGGTCAAAAATTCATAAGATATCATTTCTTTGTTTTACCTTTTCTTAAAGAGTATCCCAGTAATACCCGTTCTAAATTAAGGGGTAAATGCCTAATTCTTTTTCCGGTTGCTTGAGCTACTGCATTGGCAATGGCAGGGGCACCCAGTTCTAAAGTTGGTTCACCGATAGATTTCGCTCCATAAGGACCATGAGGATCGGGATTTTCTATAATAACCGGGATAATTTCCGGCATATCTTTTACCGTAGGAATTAGATATTCATCAAAGTTAGTATTTTTGATATAGCCTTCTTCGCTTTCTAATTCCTCCATAATGCCATAACCCAAGCCCATCATTACGCCACCGTAGATCTGCCCTTTAAGGCAGGCAGGATTAATGGCTTTACCCACGTCATGAGCAGCGGTCATCTTTAATACTTCTACCTGACCGGTTGCGATATCAACTTCCACTTCTGCTATCTGACAACCATAAACATAGGTGAAATAGGGTCTGCCCTGACCAATTTCTTCATTCCAGGAAATATCAGGAGCTTTGTACCAACCATAAGCAGATAAAAATATTCCCTGCTGATCAGCTAAATTTACAACCTCATCAAAAGAAATGATCTTTTGATTTTTACTTTTATCATATATATTTTCATTCTTAAAATCCAAATGATCTGTTCTAATTTTAAATTTAGCGGCGACTATTTCAATAAGAGTTTCTTTTAATTGATAGGCAGCATTTTTTACGGCATTGCCACCTAATATAGTACTGCGGGAGGCAACCGTAGCCCCACTTTCAGGAGATACTGAAGTATCAACCTCCATATAGTTAATCCTTTGAGTGTACACACCTAATTCTTCGGCAGCTATCTGAGTAAAAACAGTCTTTAAGCCTTCACCATTTTCTGCTAATCCGCAGGAGATTAAGATACTTCCGTCACGCTGTACGGCGACTATGGCTCCTGCAGCATCGGTTGCTTCAGCACCCAGGCTACAGCCTCTAAAACTGACAGCCATACCGATTCCTCTTTTTTTATCTCCTGGCTGTGATTTGCTGTATTCTCTATATTTCTCCTTATAATTACTGACTTTAACCGCTTTATGAATAACCTCTTCCAGACTCACCTGGTGATTATCTAATTTCTGTCCACTGGCAGTAATAGAATTATTATGATAGATATTTTTCAAACGCAGCTCCATGGGGTTCATCTGTAGTGCTTCGGCCAGCTCATCCATTAATGATTCCTGGGCAAAGACAATCTGCGGGGAACCATAACCTCTCATTGCTCCGGTATATATATTGTTGGTGTAATAACCGTAAGTATCTGTCTTCACATTAGGCAGCTCGTAGGGACCGGTAGCCTGGACAACTGAACGCCAGGTAACAAAAGGAGTCTGGCAGGCGTAAGCTCCACTATCAGCCAAACACTTAATCTCCATTACTATCAGCTTGCCTTCTTTGGTGGCACCTACTTTGTATTTCATCCTATAAGGATGGCGTTTGTAGCTTTCGAGAATTGACTCATCTCTGGTATTAACCATCTTGACTGGTTGGTTGGTTATTAGAGCCAGGAGGGCAGCCCGGGCAGCCATGGAAGACATCACTTCGTCTTTGCCTCCAAATGATCCACCCATATGATTCTGAATTATTCTCACTTTATTCAAGGGTACCTTGAGTACGCTGGCCACAGCATTTCGGCAGGAAAAAGGGTTCTGAATTGAACCATAGATTGTTACTAAAGCATTTTGTTCATGGGGGACTGCGATGAGCGACTCAGGCTCAATATAAGCGTGTTCTACAAATTGTGTGGTATATTCTCTTTCCAGTATTACCTCTGCCTGAGTAAATCCCCCTTCAATATCTCCCTTTCTTAACTGATGATGAACCACCTGATTATTTTCTAGCTCCGGATGGATTAGAGGAGCATCTTTTTTCTCGGTTTCTTCCGGGTCAAAAATACCCGGTAATTCCTCATACTCTACTTCAATTAACTCCAGAGCTTTTGCAGCTGACTCTTTAGTCTCGGCAGCAATGACAGCAATGCCATCCCCGCTATAAAAAGTTTGTTGTCGAGCTAACACTTGTTGATTTTGAACAATAACTCCAAATTCATTATTAGGAATATCATCCGCCGTAATCACTGCTTTTACGCCCGGATAAGCCAGAGCTTTTTTGATGTTAATTTTCAAAATTAGAGCATGGGGATATTTACTTCGTAAAACTTTGGCATAAAGCATATTGGTAAAGAAAAGATCAGCACCAAATTTGGCTTTTCCAGTAACTTTTTCATAGGCATCAATCCGTTTTATTGGTTTATTAACTGTACTATAATCCATGCCTCGCCTCGCTTTTCAGTAGTTCTATCCCAAAAATACCAATAGATAATAAGATAGATAAATAATGTAGAATGCTAATCTAACTTCTCCATGCTACTCTATGCTAAAATTTTATACTTTTTGTTTGGATTTATTTTATTAACCACATAGAATTATCTTGTTTCTTATAAGAAGTTTATTCTTCGGCACCCAGAATTAATGCGAGCAAAGCCATTTTCAAAACAACTCCATTAAAGGCTTCCTGCCAATAACGTGCATGTCGGGTGATATCGACGTCTGGAGGCAGTTCATCCATTCTCGGCAGAGAATGCAATATAATTGAATTGGGTTTTGCTTTCTTCTCTAAAAGTTCGCGAGTTACCCGGTAATTATCAGGGGTTAAGCCTTTGTCTGACTTTGTATCTTCACGAGATTTGGTATAATCAGCCTGCACAACAGGTTCCATGTAGATAACATCCGCTTCATTAATTACATCAGCAACATGCTCTGCTGTCTTGAAACGCAAGTTGTAATTTTTTAACTCGGCTTTAAATTCTTCGGTCATTGACATTGCAGGTGGGGCTACGTAAATAACCTGGGCATCAAATTGGGTAAGTGCATAGGAAATGGAATGCATCGTGCGCATACGCATATCGCCAATACAGAGGAAAGTCAACCCATCAATAGTACCTTTTTCCTGTAGAATGGTATATAGATCGGTTAAAACCTGGGTAGGGTGCTCTCCCCAACCATCACCGGCGTTAATTACAGGAACGCTAGCCCATTTTGCTGTCTCAGCCGGGGCGCCCTGTTGAAAATGCCGCATTACAATAACGTCACCATAATATTCCAGCATTTTAACAGTATCTTTAATGCTTTCCTGATAGAAATCGCCCGCTCGGGTCATTTTTGCATCCGCAAAACCAAGTACATGGCCGCCAAGACGATGCATGGCTGCTTCATGAGACAAGCGGGTACGGGTGCTTGGTTGATAGAATGCGGTTACCATAGTTTTATCGGCCAGAATATTACTGTTTTTACGATTCTTGGCAATAGGTTCTAATTTTTTACAAACTTCAAAAATTCTAACAAAATCTTCCCTCTCAAAATCTTTCAAAGAGAGGATATCTCTTCCTAAAAAACTACGCATTGAAAACCTCCTATTTTATGTTCTAATTTTATTCTTTTATTTACTTTAACAGACCAGTCCTCTGATTAAATTCTCTAATCAATCTATCTATCTCATCGACCTGGTTATGAATACCACCCCAGTAATTTTCATAGTCATACCATTGGGCATCTAATTCCTCTAAACCCTTTCCCTGTTGTTCTATCCAGGTAAAGTATTTGAGGTTATGGATCCTTTTCTTATCATAGTAGGTTAATTCTTGCATATAATCAATAGTAAGTGCCTGCAGGTTACGATGAAAATCGATAGCTGCATCTATTTCATTATAGGGACCAAACTCTTCCTCTAACTCTTTTAACCGGGAGCCGTAAAGTTCCATGGAATCGGTAAAGACAGTTATGACGATGTCTTTTTCGGTTAATTCATAATATTTAGCAAACTTAATAGCCATGATCATATTAGCCACACTGGAGATTCCCATAAGAGGCAATTTTTTGATGATTTCTGCAGGGACACCTTTTTTGCTTAAATATCTCTGCCCAACCGGTTCATTAAATAGACGGATGATCCCCATACTGTTGTTATCATCTACGGCAATGACCAGATCGGTATTTTTGGCATTGTGTATCCAGGGGACATGTTTATCCCCTATCCCTTCAATGCGATGAGCACCAAAACCATTAGCCAGAAGTGTGGGGCATTGCAAAGCTTCACCGGCCGCGAGCTTGCTGGTAGGGAATCTTTCTTTCAGGTAATCTCCGCAACCCAGGGTACCAGCAGAACCGGTAGTCAGAACCACTCCGGCATAATGATCTTTTGAATTCATTACTTGAGATAAGACCTCTTCCATGGCATGACCGGTAACATCATAATGCCAGAGGTGATTACCGAATTCCTCAAACTGATTGAAGATGACCACATTATCCCTGGTCTTTTTTAATTCCCAGGTCTTATCAAAAATTTCTTTTACATTACTCTCGGTTCCCGGAGTAGCAATGACTTCTCCGGCTACTTTGGATAACCAGTCGAAGCGTTCTTTGCTCATCCCTTCCGGGAGAATAGCAATGGATTCGCAGGAAAGCAGGTCAGAATCATAGGCACCGCCCCGGCAGTAATTGCCGGTAGAAGGCCAGACTGCTTTCTGGGAAGTAGGATCAAACTGACCGGTCACTAATCTGGGGACCAGACAACCAAAAGTAGCTCCTACCTTATGGGCTCCGGTGGGAAACCATTTACCTACTAAAGCGTATATTTTAGCTTTTACTCCGGTTAATTCGGGAGGTAACTCTACAAAATTAACCCCATCGAATTGGCCACCCTTTTTTATCGGTTCATTCTTCCAGGTAATCCGAAAAAGATTATAAGAATTAATATCCCATAATCCTACATCTTTTAGATGATCTTTGATTTTTTGGGGAATAAGCTCCGGATTTCTCATCTGTTCAAAAGTGGGGATGACAATATTTTTTTCTCTGGCTCTCTTTACAGTTCTTTCTAATTGTTTTTCGTTAATAGTTAGATCAATCATTCTATATCTCCTTTATTTATTTGTAGACTGTAGGGGTCGGATTTATCCGACCCGAAACGGGTTTAATGAATCAAATCCCTACTCTCCAAATACTTTAAGTTATCAAATATTGTTCTTGATTCTGGTTACTGGCTTCTGAATTCTATCCTATAACCTTACAATTCGTAACTTTCAAGCTGACAGTTGCTTAACGAGAGATATTCTTGGTTATGTTAAGAATTTTATATAGGTATCTACTGCTTGATAAAGAGATTTCAATTCAATATATTCATCGTTTTGATGAGCCTGGGTAATATACCCGGGTCCAAAAATAATAAAAGGAATTCTCTTCCTTGGAATTATTGTCGCTCCATCAGTGCAGTATTTAGTAATTATTACCCCCTTTGCTCCGGAAACCTGCCGAAACTTTTCCACATAAGGATTATCTGAACTGGTAAAAATAGGAGGATGATAACTAAAAATCTCTTGCGCAAATCGCACTTTATACTTTTTTTCAATCTCTTCACCCGCCATTACCACTAATTCCACTGCTTTCTCTTTATCCTCATCTGAAATTACCCTGAAATCTAGTTGTATTTCTGAATAATCAGGGACAATATTTACCTGTGATCCTCCGTGAAACTGTCCGATATTTATTGAACTTTTGCCCCAAAAGTGATTTGCTTCAAATATTTTCCCACATCTTTCGGTGACTTTCACTACAAACTCACTTCCCGGTATAATTGTATTTACCCCCACCTCAGGAGTGGATCCATGGGCGGACTTCCCGAAAAATTTAGCTTTTATCCATAATTCTCCCTTTTCTCCGGTAGAAACTTGAAGGTTAGAGGGTTCAGCAATAATAAGAAAATCAGTCCGGTCAAAATAACCCTCATCAATTAAACTTTTTACCCCTCTATATTCCCATTCTTCATCTGCCGTAAGAGCTAATTGAATTGATTTTTTAGGAACAATTCCCTTTCTTTTTAAAAGTACTGCTGCGTAAAGAATGGCAGCCACTCCACCCTTCATATCTGATGTACCTAAGCCGTACATCTTCCCGTTTTCGATTAATCCCTGGAAAGCAGGTCTCGTCCACTCCTCTTCTTTTGCCGCTACCGTATCTAAATGCCCGCAAAGTGTAATATTTCTTTCCTCTTCTCCTTCAATTGTTGCTACAATCGAACTCCGGCTTTCTTCTAAAGGAACTAATTCGGATTGGATATTATTTTTTAAGAGAAATTTCTTTATAAAATTAGCAATTTGATTTTCGTTTCCCGGAGGGTTTATACTTTTAATCCGAATAAGCTTTTGAAGAAGATCTTGTATTTCTTTTTGTTCCGTAATATTCACTTTCTGTTCATTATCTCCTTTACCGCTTCTAAATTGGGGTCTATTACCAGGGCCTCTCCCCCGGCTTTTTTAGCACTTTCTACGTCCTTTAATCCATTTCCAGTAACTAATACTACAATTTTATCTCCTTTGGAGATTTTTCCCTCCTTTAGCGCTTTGACCATTCCGGCAAAAGCAGTAGAGCCCGCAGGTTCGGCAAAAATTCCTTGCTTAGAACCTAAATATTTAATCGCTTCCAATATTTCTTGATCACTAACTGCAACACCAAATCCTCTTGATTCTTTTATATCTCTTACTGCCATCAGTCGATTCCTGGGAATTCCTACAGCAATGCTATCGGCAATGGTATTCGGCTCCACAAATTTTACTTCTCCATCACCATTTACCGCCTCTACAATCGGCTTACATCCTTCTGCCTGTACAGCCACCAATTTGGGGCAATGGTCAATAAAGCCTAAAGAAAACATATCATGGTAAGCTTTGGCTACTCCAGAGATGATACAACCGTCTCCTACCGGTACAAATATATAATCTGGAACTTCAAAATTCATTTGTTCGATAATTTCCAATGCAACCGTCTTCTTCCCTTCCACCATATTGGGATTAAAAGCAGTATTTCGATTGTACCAGCCAAATTCTCTGGTAGCTTCAATGGACAGATCAAAAGCTTCATCATAGGTTCCTCTTACTGCAAAGACAGTTGAGCCAAATACTAAAAGTTGGGCAATTTTGGCACTTGGTGCGGTCTGGGGAACAAAAATGTAACTCTTTAAACCTACCGATGCAGCAGCTCCCGCCAGTGATGAGGCAGCATTGCCGGTAGAGGCACAGGTAACGATCTTCTCCCCCAATTCCCGGGCTTTTACTATTGCTATAGCAGACGGCCGGTCTTTTAAAGAAGCAGTGGGGTTCCTCCCGTCATCCTTGATCCATAGATTGGGTATTCTTAGATCTTCTCTTATTCTTTTCGCTTCATATAAAGGAGTCCAACCAACTTTTGACGGTCCAATTTTGGCAGGATTATCCACCGGTAAAAGAGGCAGGTATCTCCACATGGAAAATTCCTTATTTTTTTTGAGGGATTCCCGATTAAAAACCTTTTTTAGCTTAGGATAGTCATAAATTATTTCTAAAATCCCTTCATCCCCACATTCCGGACAATTGTATCTTACCTCTCCAATATCATATTCCCTTCCGCACAATAGGCATTTTAGTTTTTTTAGGTAACTCATCTCTATTTTTTCCTCCCCGGCTATATAATTATTTCTTTTTTCCCTCTTTTACCTCCCATTCATGGTTAGCATCATTACTGCTTTTGCCGTATGTAATCTATTTTCTGCTTCGTCGTAAATAATTGAATGAGGCCCATCAATCACTGAATTTTCAACTTCATTTTCTCTATCTGCCGGGAGTGCGTGCATATACATAACATCTTTGCTGGCAAGTTTCATCATTTTCTCGGTACATTTCCAATTTTTGCAAGATTCAAGCAAGGCATCCATTACTTCGCTTGTTTGATTAGTTGCCCAACTTCCCCAATTCTTGGGAATGACTACATCTGCTTCTCTATATGCCTTTTCTATATCGTGGGTTATGGTTAAAGTTCCCCCGTGTTTTTCAGCATTTTCTTTGGCTTGTTTAATAGCCCAATCCGGTAAATCATATCCTTTTGGATAGGCAAGAGTAACCTCCATTCCATATCTCGGAAATAAAAGAATTTGAGTAAGCGGAACTGAAATTGGTTTCTTGTGACTGCTTGCATAAGCCCAAATAACAGATACTTTAGTGCCTTTCAAATCTCCAATTTTTTCTTTCATGGTCATCAAATCAGCAATTCCCTGCATGGGATGATATAAGTCACTTTGCAGGTTTAAAATGGGAGCTGTAGACCATTTTTCCATTTCCTTTAGATATTTATTCCCTACTTCCCAAAAGCAATTTCTGCAAGCAATAGCATGGCCAAATCTGGATAAAATAATAGCTGTATCCTTTGCCACTTCACCATGAGCTATTTGCATGGTACTGGTATCAAGAAAAGTGCCATGACCTCCTAACTGAGCAATCCCTGATTCCATTGAGTTTCTGGTTCGTGTTGACTGCTCAAAAAACATTAAAAATATGGTCTTGTATAATAAATAAGGTGTTGGTATACCCATGGCAAATTTTTTCTTCAAATCAAAAGAGACATCGAGCAAGGTGTCTATTTCTCCTTTGTTCCAATCTTGAAGTGTAATAAAATGTTTGCCTTTAAATATAGTTTGCATTAATTTTTTCCTCCCTTTCTATGGATAATTTCTATTTGAGATCGTGATAAAGATAAATTACCAGAATTGCAGCAGAATCTGCTACTAATTTTTAAATATTAATTTTCCTTGCTTTCCACCAATTCACCGATTCCTTTTTCTCCAATTATTCCTTCATCTTCCTTGTATATTAATTCCCCACGGATAATCGTCATATATATTTTCCCTCTTAAAGTTTTCCCGGAGAGGGGAGAGTATTTTCCTTTGCTCATTAATTTCGATGGATCTACAGTCCATTCTTTATCCAGATCTATTATGGTAAAATCAGCATCATAACCAACTTGAATAGCTCCTTTTTGCTGGAAAAGTCCGTACCTTTTAGCAGAATTCTCAGACATTAATTTTTGAATCTCCCCTAACTTTAACCTACCGCCATGATAACCAAAATGAATTAAGGTTGGAGCAGCCAATTGAGCACCAGGAATACCAGCATAATTTTTCCAGATATTAGGTGATGATTTTTCCTCCGGATATTTTCCTGCCGCATGGTCGGTGGAAATAAAATCAATTGAACCATCTTTTAACCCTCTCCACAGTTCTTCCCTATCCTCTTCCTTGCGTAATGGTGGAGCGATTTTTAATATTGAACCAATCTGGTTAAAATCTTCTGCTGTAAAAACTAAATACTGAGGGCAAGTTTCAGCGGTCACATCCGTTCCCTGAGACTTCGCCCATCGAATAATATTTAAACCTTCTTTGGTAGAAAGATGAACAATATGAAGTTTATTTCCAACTTTTTTTGTAATTCCCACTACCGACCATATTGCTTCCGGCTCTGCTTCATAGGTCCTTCCTTCAGACCAACTCTCGGGGTCTTCTCTTCCCATTTCCTGCATAAGATGGGAATAATATTCTACTAAATAATAATCCTCTGCATGTACCGCACAAACTAGCATTAAATCCTTGAGAACTCTGAAGGCTTTATCCATATCGGGAATGGACATCCTGGGATAGAGTTCCATCCCGGAAATAGTGTAAAACTTCACTCCTACAACTCCCCTGTCTTTTAATTCTTTTACACTATTCTTGAATTCTCCCGATCCTATCTGTTCCGGAGTAATCCCTCCCCAGAAAGCAAAATCTACATAGGCTTTTGGTTTAACTATCTTTAATTTGTAATCAAAATTTTTACCATTCGTAACCGGAGGAATAGAGGTACAGGGCATATCGATAATGGTGGTAATACCGCCAGCTGCTGCACTTTTAGTCCCAGTCTCAAAATCTTCTCTCTCTGTAAATCCAGGATCATCAAAATGCACGTGGGAATCAATAAAGCCAGGAAATACTACATGGCCTTTGGCATCAATTTCTCTTTCAACTAAAAGCAATGCCTTATCTCCCGGTACAATATCTTTTATTTTTCCCTTTTCAACATATATATTTACTTCTTTCAACTCTTCATTTTTCACAATCCGGGCATTTCTGATCCTAAGCACCTTATCTCCTCTTTATTTCCTATTTTAAATAGAACTATTTTAATTATAACACTATCATTTTTCTATTTAAAGATAAATACTTTTCTCGAAGCATCCAAAAGGAGGGTTAAAAATTAAGAAGCTCGATGAATCGCACCTTTATCTACATTTGTTTTTTAGTCTTATGAATAATCATTAAATTCTTTAATTTAGTTTTTAGAGAATTGGGATCGGTAAAAAGAATAGAGCTGATACCGATTTTTTGAGCAGCAATAATATTCTCTTCGATATCATCCACAAAGACTGTGTTTTCGGGCTTAACCCCTTCTTTATTTAAAATATGCCGGTAAAAATCCGGGTTAGGCTTGGATATTCCCATTAAATTAGAGGCATAAACTTCATCGAAGATTTTATAACTGCCTTGGTTTAAAAGATAGTGATAATGCGCATCAATCGTGTTGGTCCCGCAAACAACTCTTGAATTATTTCTTAGCTGTTCTATTATTTCTTTTGTTCCCTCGATTATTCCCGGGTTAAAAAATTTACCAAATAATTCTTCTTTTACTTTTTTACCATATCTTTTAGAAAATCTTATCCAAAATTCATGACTGTTAATTTTTCCTTCAAGGAGTTTTTTAAAATTTTCACCGGTATAAATAAAAAAATTTTCTTCGGTAATTCCCAGATAATTACTTATGCCGGGAATATCATTAAAATCACAACATAGGACACCCCCCATATCAAAAATATACAGCGTCTTCATAACTATATCTGTTATCCTTTCCTTGATGAATACAGGGCTGCACCACCTAAAAAATACTTAGATAGTTTAAAAAATACTATTAATATTGGGATACTTGCTATAGCCGCAACTGCCATCATCGCCCCTTCGTCAGTGTGTTTTTCGGCCATAAATTTAACAATATACAAAGGTATGGTTTTCATTTCCTCACTCTGTACAACTAATAAAGGCCATAATAAATTATCCCATTGAGCTTTAAAGGTAAGAATAGCCAGAGTGGCTACAGCAGGAATACTGTTTGGTAAAATAATGGTTCGGAAAATCATTAATTCACTGGCTCCATCTATCCTGGCTGCATCCAATATTTCATCAGGGAAAGTAATAAAATATTGCCTCATTAAAAACACGCCAAAGGCATTGACCAGAAAGGGCGCTATTAATCCGGCATAAGAATCCTGAATTCCTAATTTAGTAGTGACCAGATAAAGGGGAATCATTATGGCTTCAAAAGGTATCATCATGGTGGCCATAATTAACATAAAAACCACGTTTCTTCCCTTGAAATAATATTTAGCCAGACCAAATCCGGCTAACGCTGATAAAATTACCGTAGTTACCGATACCACTGAAGCTACAATTATGGAATTTAAAATATTTCTGATATAGATAAAGCTTCCGTCATTTCCCTTTATCCCCTGCCAATAATTCTGCCAGTAAAAACCTTTGGGGAGCCAACGGTAAGGCATCTTCAAGATATCATTTGCCGGCATGAGAGAAGCAGTAAACATGAATATGATGGGAGCAAGGATAAATAAAGCCGCCAAAAGGAGAAAAATCCACACAAAGCTATCTATTACTAAAGATTGATGAGAAATCTTATTATTTTTTCTTTGCAAGGCAGGATTCATAAAAAAATATTCTCCTTAATAACTGATTTCATCAGCTCGTGAAGTTTTAAATTGAACCCAGGTAAATAACATCATAATAACAAATAAAATAATACTCATAGCACTAGCCCTGCCAATCCGATGATCTCTTATGGCAGTATGATAAATATTTAAAGTGATTACATTGATGGGAGCTAACGGTGCTCCCCCCTGAGTAAATAAATATTGGGTACTGAAAGTTCTCAAACACTGAAGCATAGAAATAATGGAAACTAAAATAGTGGTTGGTTTCAAAAGGGGAAGAGTAATATACCAAAAATTTTTCCAATCATTCGCTCCATCTATTTTGGCTGCTTCATAGATACTTTGGGGAATCGAAGCTAATCCCACAATAAAGATAATGGTAAAATAACCTACATATTTCCAAAAATAAACCAACATGGTAGACATTTGAACCATAACTGAATTAGCCAGCCATTTGTGATCAATACCGGGAGTGTTTATAATTAAATTCAACCATTGATTACCCAGCCCCCTGGGGTCAAAGATCAATAACCAGATTACTGCAGCCACAACAGAGGATAAAACTGCCGGAGAATAATAGGCTATCTGGAAAAAACTTTGAAATCTCTTTCTGGACATGATAAAAATAGCAAATATGAGACTAAAGATCAAAAGGGGCACAAAAGTACCTAAAGTAAAAACCACGGTAGCTCTCATAGAGTTCCAGAAATCCGGAGATTTAAGAAGATAACTATAATTATCAAGCCCGATGAAATCTGGCGGTCTTAACGATAACAGTTTTTTCTTGAATAAACTTGTATAAAGGGCATTAAAAATCGGATAGAAACTAAAAAGGGAAAAAAAGATGAGTGTCGGAGCAACGAATATCCATCCCCAGCGGGCTTTTTTCCGTTCAATGCTATAAGTTGGTATTCGTTTCCTCATTAACTACACTCCTTCTATGAGAACCACAGGGCTAAGCTAAATAATAAGCCAGCCCTGTGGTTTCAATTAAAGTTATTATCCTTCGTCGAGTACTTCCTGTACTTTTCTCTTTAATGTTTTCAATGCATCCTCTGGTGAGACCCCGGCTAACATGACTGATTCTACTGCTTCCCTGATATGTGACTGAATTTTGGCACTATTCTCTCCATAATATACGATATGGCCTTTTGCCATATCATTGGTAAATACATCAGAGTAAGGCATAGATTTATAGGTCTCTGAATTCATCAGTTCAACTGTAGGCTGGATAATATTGACTTTGGTCAGATATTCTTCTGGATGGCTAAGCATATAGGCAACAAATTTCCAGGCCATTTGCTGATTTTCTTTCGGTTTCTGCCCATTGACCATATAATAATGTCCATAATACGCTGCAGGAACATCTTTTACTGCATCTTCGAATTGCGGGAAGGGAACAATCATCCATTCTTTACTTTCATAAAAAGCAGGATTATCTGCGTTAATCCTTCCTACTTGATAAAGGCCGGTATTACACATACCTATATCATTATTATCCATGTTGAAAAGCTTTCTGGCATTGGTATAAGTCGGTGAACCGAGATTTCTACCGCTGGGACCCCATTCCTGCATAAATTTAAGAAATTTTAGCCAGGCTTGGTCATTGACAATAGCAGTTTTACCATCATCGCTAATTAACTGTCCTCCGAGTTGTTCAACCATAGGTACCATGGCTACAAGATAATAGGGGTATCTGAAGTCAAATCCTCTTCTGTTAAGAATTTCACCTTCGCGGATACATAATTTATCTGATACTTCCACCATTTCTTCCCAGGTTTTAGGATAATCCTTTTCAGGGTCTAACCCAGCATCCCTAAATACTTTTTTATTAATAAAGATACACCAATTAGTTAATTCTAATGGCAGTCCATAAAGTTGTCCTTTATAGGTTACCGGATCTAATACCCCGGGGATATAAGCATCGTAAACTGCCTGCAGACTGGGATAACCTGCCGCTTCGAAGTCAACAGGAGCAAGACGCTCATTGACTATATAGGCATATTCATCTTCAATCGACATATTGAAGATATCCGGACCTTGATTAGCAGCAAAGGCAGTAAGAACTAATTCCTGAATTTGACCTGAACCACTGGTAACTCTCTTGATGGTCACTCCTGGATTAGCCTGCTCAAATTCAGCAATATATCTATCTTCAATTTCCGTTCTATTCGGGTCCTCGTGCGTCCAGAAAGTAATTTCCATATTAGCAGCTGCATTCATGGTGATAGATAGAAGAAGCACAAAAAGAAAAATAGTGAATAACTTTTTCATAGATACAAACCTCCTAAAAAATAATATGGTAACTTTTATTTGTTTCCTATTAATTAAATTCTTTCTTCACCTCCCTTCGCTAAAAACTTGTTAGAGGAGATAACTATACAAATTCAAACTTCCTTTATATTAATATATTCAACACAACCTAACAAATTCCTGCATAAATATTGAAATTATTTCAATTTTTTTACCTTCTCAAATCAAAAACTAATCTTAGGGAGTCTGGATATTTCAATTTTAACTGAGGAGGACTATTGAAGTATGGAGCAGTATATCTCCTGAAAAAGCTAAATATACTTGGCAGAAAGGGGCAATATCTATGAAATTTTTCTAATGGTGCAGAGAAAATCCTATATTATAATAAAAGTTACTCTGGTAATCTCATTTTGTTAAAAATATCTATTCTATTAATGAATATTAGAGAGTACACTTCACTTTATTTTTCCTAACCTTTTCATAATATCCTTTAAAGACTCGTAGGCTTTCTTGTATTCTATGAAATACTGATCATATATCTTTTTCGCTTTTTTATCAGGATAAATGGTTCTGTCAAATCGTACCCAATCCTTAATCCTTTGATAGGAATCTAAAACACCTGTTCCAACACCAGCCAGTAAGGCATCTCCATAAGGAGCTTCCACATCTTGCGCGAGGGTTTTTATCGGATACCCGGTTACATCCGAAAACATCTTTACCCACAAGGGGGATTTCGTCGCCCCACCTACCATAATACATTCCTCTGTCAATTTTAATCCGCTTTCCAATCCTGCTTCTATATTGTGTCGTAAAGAATAAGCCACTCCTTCTAAAACAGATCGGTAAACATGTTTCTTGGTATGATATAAGGTCAGACCTATGATGGTTCCTTTTGCATCAGGATCCCATATAGGTGAACGCTCACCCATAAAATAGGGTAATAATAAAAGTCCCTCTGCTCCGGGGGAAATTTCCTCTGCTTGTTTATCTAAAAGTTCATAAGCAGAGGTTTTCGATTTTCTCTCGAGTTCTCTCTCGTTATAACCAAATTGATCCCGAAACCATCTAACTATTCCACCAGCAGTTGCTGCTCCGCCAAAAGTATAGATCATTTCATCATCGTAGGCAACGTAGGGAAAGCTTACCAATTTAGGAGACAGATGTTGTCCTTTATGAACGACCCCCCAACATATTGAAGTTCCTGCCATAGCAACATGACTTTTTTCTTCTAAAACACCTGCACTTAAGGAAGCTACCGGAGCATCTATGCCTCCGGCTACTACCGCTGTCCCTTCCAGTAAACCACATAATTTCGAGGCTTCTTTAGTTATTTTACCTATTACATCTGCAGATTTTACAATTCTTTGTGGTAACATGGATAGAGGGATCCCAAGAATTTTACACATTTCTTTTGACCAGGTTCGTTTCTTTAGGTCAAAAACCCCGCCAATATTTCCAGCCGATGAAAAGTCTGTAATATCTTCTCCGGTCAATTTATATATGACATAATCTTTGGGAGTTATAAAGCGGAATATCTTTTTCCAATTTTCCGGTTCATTATTTTTAATCCACATCATCTTGGTAAATCCATAGTAAGAATCGACGTAATTACCGGTGATTTTAAATATCTGATCTTTATCAACGTTTTCCTTTACCCATTGCACTTCATCCGTCGCTCGCCTATCCATCCATATCAGGCAAGGTCTTATTGGTTTCATATCTTTATCCACCGGTATACCTGAGCCGCCATAAAGCCCACTCAAGGCAATTCCTGCTATCTCGGAAGGTTTCACTTTTGATTTTAGCAATACATTTCTGATGGTATCAAAAGTAGCTTTTACCCATACATCCGGCCATTGCTCTGCCCAGGAAGGTTTTGGTTTTATTACATCATATTCTGAGAATGCTGAAGAAATTATTTTTCCATCAGGATTTACCAGTATTGTCTTTGTGCCTTGTGTACCTATATCTGTACCCAAAAGATATTCGTTACGCATCATATTTTATCTCCTTTAATATTATTGTCCATATTTTTCAGTATAGTTTTTATGAAGTATATTTATCATAGATCCTGGGATGGTTTGTGGTTCTCCCAAGATCTTGGACATAATTAACACTTTGGCAATTTCTTCTAAAAAGATTGCGGCTTGTAGAGCTTCATTAACATTTTTTCCAATGGTAAAAGGGCCATGATTTTTCATAATGATGGCTTTTGAGTTGCCGATCTTACTAACAATTTCCTTTCCTATCTCTTTTTCTCCTATCAGTACAAGCTCACCTACAGGTATATCGCCACCGAAGAAATCTGCCATAGCCGTAAGACAAACCGGAATCGGCTGGCCTATGGCTGCAAAAGCACTGGCGTAAGTAGAATGAGTATGAATCACAGACATAACCTCTGGTTTATATTTATATACATAAAGATGTGTAGTCATATCTACAGAAGGTTTTAGGTTTCCTTCAATTATACGGCCATTTAAATCAACAACTACTAAATGATCAGGGTGTAATTCATCGTAAGAAATGCCACTCGGCTTAATTACAACAAGATCAGTTTTTGGGTCCCTGCCGCTTACGTTCCCGGAGGTCCACATAACTAATCTATTCTCCCAAAGTTTCCTGTGAGCCTGGTATACTTCTTGTTTTAGATTCTCCAACATTCTTTCATCGTCCTCCCTGTATAATTTTTCTTATGAAATGATATAATAACGTAGGGTATTAATTCCTTTTTGAGGACATTCATCAAAAATTTTAACTTATTTTGAGATTATTTTACAAGAGCTTCGTATGACCAGCTCCGGATCATAAACAAAGTACGGATCATTTGCTTCTCTATTAATCATATCGATTATCATATGTGCTACTCGTTTGCCCATCTCTTCTTTTGGATGCTTAATAGTGGTTAATTTTACTTCAGTAGCCACTGCTAAATTTGAATCATCGTATCCTACCAATGAAATGTCCTGGGGAATCTTTAGGTTGCTACGGCGAATCGCCTCTATAACTTGAATAGCTATCTGGTCATTATAACAAACAATAGCGGTTGGTCGATTTTCTTTTTTTAACAAGTTTAAAGTAAAATTGTAGGGGAAAGTAAACATCTGCTCAGTTTTATAATTACCTAAAAATTCATTATTGACGGTAAGATTATATTTCTTCAAGGCAAATAAAAAACCTTCTTGTCGTCTTATTCCTTGCAAATCGTCAGATAAAAATATTCCGGCAATATTTTTATGACCTAGCTTTAATAAATACTCCGTAGCAATAAAGCCACCCTTTTCGTCATTCATAATTACATAAGCAGAATCTAAACCAGGATAGGTGGCATGTAATAAGATATAGGGGATATTACGTTTATCTAACTCCTGAAAGTATTTTTGATTGATATTAGGCTTAGCGCTTTTTGTTGGCTCAACAATAATACCCGAAATATCTTGTTCCAAAAATCTTTTCATACATTCTTCTTCTTTGAGCTTATTATTACCTGTACTGGCAATACTAAAGGAAAAACCTGATTCACATAATGTTTCCTCAATACCTCTGATAATATAGGGGAAAATATAGTTAGAAATATAAGTGGTTAGAACAGCTATTTTCTGCTCTTTTTTACTTCCTCTGAAAGCACAAAAAGTACCCTTTCCCTGTTCTCTATATATCCATCCTTCATTTTCTAATTCGCTAAAAGCATGGCGTACCGTATGTCTGCTTATTTTAAACTGGCGGACAAGGTCACTTTCCGAAGGTAGTTTTTGCGGTGGAATAATATCTCCATTTTGAATCATCTTCTTTAGGTATTCTTTTAGCTGGTAATATTTTGGTAAATACTTATCGGGTTTTATCATTTTTACCTTTCTCCAAATTAATAAAAAATAAATCACATATTCTGTTTTTACTTAATCACTTTTAGTTTACGATGTTTGACTATTATATTTAAGGTATTTTCCCTTTTGAAATTTAGGCAAATGGATTCTCATTTCTATACGGTAGATTGGAAGGTTGGTTAAAATCGATATTATTTATACCCAACATCTTCATAGCTTCAAATAAAACTTTTCCTGTATGTTTGAATGCTACAGCAGTATGATGAGGAAATCTTTTTGCAATAAGTATATGTCGATAGAATCTGGCCATTTCTTTAACTGCAAATACACCGATTCCTCCGAAAGATTTCGGGTTTATATCCAGCACTTCCCCTTGAGCAATATAACTCCTCAATTCATCATCAGCTGTACCTTGCAGCCTAAACAGGGTAATATCTCCGGGAATTATAGTTCCTTCAAGGGTACCCCTGGAAATATCAGGTTCCTTATTTGGTTCAAGCAACCGATGCATTATTAATTGGTATTTCATTTCAGCATGCTTTAAATAACAAATAGGAGTATTTCCACAATGGAATCCCATAAAAAGATCGTTCAATTTATAATTCTTTACTTTTTCTGTATTTTCTCCATACATATCCTTAGGAACTGTATTGTTGATATCCAGCAGGGTAGCCGGTAAACGAGTAGCCAAAGTGATTATGTATTCGCTTAATGCTCCATATATATCTGTCTCGCAAGATATGGGTATCCCTCTCTTGGCAAATCTCGAATTCACATAACAAGGCACAAATCCAAATTGAGTCTGGAAAGCCGGCCAACACTTATTAGCAAATATGGCAAATTCAGATGCACCAAGGTTCTGCTCCATCCAATCTTTTAGGGTAAGTTCATATTGGGCAAGTTTAGATAGTATTCCTGAATATCTGTTTTTATCACCTAATTCTTTTCCCATATCTTTAATTACTTCTGATATCCTTGAATCATTTTCGTGATGATTAAAAGCTTCGAAAAGATCCAACTCCGAATTTTCCATTATTTCTATCCCTAAATCATATAGAGGTTTTATAGGTGCATTACAGGCAAGGAAATCCTGAGGTCTGGGGCCAAAGCTGATTATTTTGAGTTTTTTGAGCCCAAGTAGTATTCTGGCTATATTTTCAAAATTCAATATCATTTCTGCTATCTCTTCAGCTGTACCAACCGGATATTCAGGAATATAAGGATTTAATTTCCTAAGTGCCAGACTATATGAAGCGTTTAGCATTCCGCAGTATGCATCTCCTCTATCACTTACTAAATTTTCTCCGCTTTCCTCTGCCGCAGCAACAAAGATAGTAGGTCCTGAAAACTTTTGAGCCAGCATTGTCTCTGGCCCTTCAGGGCCAAAATTACCCAGATAAATGACTAATGCATTAACTTCTGCTTCTTTCAAATCCCGTAACGCATTTAAAACATCCCTTTCATTTTCCACGACTGTCTCAATTCCCTTAATCAATATTCCCTTTTTTTTGCATTTCGTTATAACATTTTCTCTCCTACTTTTACTAAGTTCAACAGGAAAACAATCACGGCTTACTGTAACTATCCCTATCTTTACTTCAGGAATGTTAATCATTTAAATCTTCCTCCTAAAACATTAATAATCCTATGATGACCTATAGCTAAAATATCTAACAACCCGAAAATTTCAAGCTGAAACTAAAAATATTTTAGTTCTTTTTCCCCTTTTAATTTCATATAACTTTTTGCTTTATAATATTATATGATTTAAACCTGGTGCTTAAAACCTTGTTTTCTTCTCTTTGCCAGAGTATGAATAATAACCGAGACTATAATCAAAACACCGCAAATAAATTGTGTCCAAAAACCAGAAAGACCGGCAGCCACAATACCTGCTTCTAAAGAACCAATAATAAAAGCACCAATGAAAGTACCCTCAATGCTGGCTTCACCGCCAAACATAGAAGTACCACCCACAAAAGTAGCAGCCATTACCATCATTAAATATCCTTCTCCCATGGTTGGCCACCAGGTTCTCATCCGGTAACAACTAAGTATCCCGGCAAAGGAAGCTATTACTGCCATCAATATAAAGACCATGATTTTTGTTCTTTTTACATTAACGCCCATCATTCCCGCAGCTTCCTGATTATCACCTAAAAATAATACATGCTCACCAAACTTGTGTCTTAAAAGCAAGAAATAGAAAAAAATTGCTATTCCTACAAACCAAATTGACTGCACAGGAATTACCCATAGCTTTTCTGCAAATATTTTGTAAGAAATAGTTTTATCTAATACTACCGTCCTGGCTAAACCATTCGATATAATATTACTAAACCCCCTGATTAAAAATTGCATGCCTAAGGTAGCTACAATTGACGGAATGCCTATTAAAGTAACTAATGTTCCGTTAATAAACCCCACTACTACGCCGGATAAAAGACTACATATTATGGCTAATACAACATTGTTTGTAGCCTTAAAAATAATGGCAAAAATAAAACCAGATAAGGCCATCACTGAGGGAAAAGAAAGATCTATTTCGCCCATAGCCAGCACAAAAGTCAAACCGAGAGCCATAACCCCCATAATAGGAACTGTGGATAAAAATGATTGATATATCCTTCCTTTAAGGAAAACTTCGGGACTGGTAATCATAAACAACCCAAAAATACTGACCGTCATAATTAATAATGCAATTTGAGATTTGTATTGAATAGATTTTTTCACTGTGAACTTTTTTTCCAAATTATCCATATTATAATACCTCTACACCTTGATTAATCTGTGTGCTTGACTTAGTATATCTTATCAACTCCTCGCTAAGCTCCTGTAAAGATATGTCCTTACGATCATATGCACCTACTATCTTACCTCGGTCAATGGCTACAAAACGATCAGAAACAGGATAAACATTAGCGATATTATGAGAAATATAAATGCAAGATTTTCCTTTATCCTTAATATTTTGGATAAATTTCAAGACTTTTTTTACTTCTTGTAACGATAAAGCCATAGTCGGTTCATCTAAAATGACCAGGTCTGCTTCAAAGTACATTGCTCTTGATATGGCAACTCCTTGTCTTTCTCCGCCGGACAAAGTTTTAATAACTGAATCAGCGCTGACACCTATTCCTCTAAATTTCATTAAATCACGCATAATTTTATTGGTTTCCTCTTTTTCTTTTTTTATATTAAGAAAACCAAGTTTATTGGTAATTTGCCGACCGACAAAAACGTTTCTCCATAAGGTTTGCTTATCTGCAAGCGCTTTTTCCTGGTATACTGTTTCTACGCCCAGACTATGAGCCATCTTTACAGAATATTTTTTAGGATCAATTTTTACACCTCTAATATACATTTCCCCATCATCAAAGGAGTGCACGCCGGAAATAATTTTAATCAATGTGGATTTGCCTGCGCCATTGTCACCTAAAATACCTACCACTTCATTAAAGCCTACTTCAAAATCTATTCCCTTTAAGGCAACTACTCCATCATAGGACTTATATATATTTTTCATCTCTACCAATTTATCCATATATAACCCTCTCCTTTTTTATAGTCATTAATAGTGTAACCTAAAATAATCCTGCAGGAAGAATTTTTTTTAAATTCTTCCTGCAGGATACCATGAAATGAGTATTCTAACTATTATTTATCTTATTCCTTTTTCGGCTAAGGGGGCTATCAAATCTATATTATCCTTGCTAATTAAACCGCCTCCTGTATCAATATGTAATCCGGAGAACCCATACATCTTAGTTAAATAAATTTGCATAATGGGCAGAAATCCTTGCAAGAAAGGCTGTTGGTCTAACACAAGATCAGTATAACCACTCTTAATACTAGTTACAGTAGCCGGCGATAAATCAAAACCAGCTCCAAAAATATCATCCGGACCTAAACCTGCTGCTTCAAAATAAGTACGTTGTGTAGAAGTTAAATTACCATGATCGGTGACCACCACTTTACAATCAGGATTTGCCTGTAAATAACCGACTATAACAGAAATACCGTTGGAAGCATCCTTGTCTACTTCAGCTGAAATTTCCACATAATCTACTTTTACACCTACTTCTTCAAAAGCATCTATGGCTCCTTTTGTCCTCAATCCTCTGGTGGGTTGTGACAAAAGACCCCAAACAAGTGCTCTGTCTCCTGTTTTTAATCCTGCACCTTTAACCGCAGCTTCACCGAGAGTATAACCTGATTCATAAAGTCCCTGACCTACATAACCAAATCCATTGGCTGCGTAAGCTTTTTCCAGTTCGGGTAATGTTGTATTTTGACTGGTAACGATAATCCCCTGTTTTTCAGCTTCTTCAACGAAAGGTTTATATGCTTCATCTCCGGGATGCCCCATTATGGCTATACCATCAGGATTGGCTGCAATAGCTTGCTGAAGTTGATCAACCATTTTCTGCGGGCTCCATTCTGACCACAAATATCTTATTTCAACTCGATCACCTAATATTTCCTCTGCTGCTCTAGCGCCATTATAAACTACGGTAGCAAAGGTACCTCCGGCAGCGCCACCCGGGAAAAAGTAAATAACCACAGGACCTTCACTTGCCTGTGTCATTACCGGTAATACCAAAAGAGCAACACAAGTCAATACCAACAAAACTAAAATATTAATTTTCCTTAACATAACTTTTCCTCCTTTTTTAATATCTCTAAATATTTTTTCGCCATAAATCTCGCTCTAGCAACCTGAATACAAAGTGCTAACGTAGATCTTTGTTCTTTTTTCACCTCCTTTAATATTAAGGGGTCAAATACCCCTACTTATACGGACAACCGTACAACTATTATATATTTCATTAATTGTATATGTCAAATTATTTTTAAATTTTTTTAGAGATCCAATGGAAAATCAAAAAGAATATACTTTTTTATAATCACAATTAACATTTCGAGGCAGTAAGATAAATGTAGGGAGCAAGTTAAGTTAATAAAAATCCGCATAAAAGAGAAAAATTTGGGAAGCGGACAAAAATACTAACTTAATTGACAGAAAAACGGTGTATTGTAACCTGGTGGTAGCTTCCGTCCGGATATAGGATAGGAGAAGGAAACGCCGGTTCATTAATTGAATTGGGGAAAAATTCTGTTTCTAAGCAGAGACCGCTGTACTTCTGAAAGTGTACTCCGTCTGCACCTTTAATAGGGTGAAGAAAGTTCCCGGAATAAAATTGGATGCCTGGTGTGGTGGTCAAAATTTCCATCGTGCGCCCACTTTCCGGTTCGTAAAGCATTGCCGCTAAATTGAGTTCTTGATTTGAGGATTCGATAACAAAGCAGTGATCATAACCGCCTGCAGTCTCCTTTATATCTTTTCCAATTAATTTCGGTTTGGTAAAATCCAGAGGGGTGCCGTACACAGTCTTAATTTCTCCGATGGGAATTAGATTATTATTAACCGGAAGGTATTTTTTGCTGTTCAGAGTCAACTGATGATCCAAAACCGTTCTAGAACCAGCACCAGCCAGATTCCAGTAAGTATGGTTAGTTAGATTCACGATAGTCGGTTTATCTGTTTTAGCATTATATTCAATTTTAAACTCATTATCTTCATTCAAACTGTAGGTTATCTCTACTTTTAGATTTCCAGGGTATCCTTCCTCTCCGTCTGAACTGAGGTAGGAGAAGGTCACTCCACAAAAATCAGGTTCTTTAAAACTCTCGGCTTGCCAGATAACCTTGTCAAATCCTCTATTCCCACCATGCAAGTGATTCAAACCATTCTCATTACGGGCGAGACAATATTTTATACCATCCAACTGAAAAACTCCGTTGGCGATACGATTGGCAAAACGACCAATTGCAGCACCAAAATAAAAATGACTGGACAAATATTGTTGAAGATTATCAAAACCGAGAGTTATTTCTTTAATTTCTCCTTCCCGGTCAGGCATTTTAAGGGATATAACGGTACCTCCCAAGCTCATTACTGTAACCGTAATCCCTCTAGAGTTATTTAAAAAGTATTTTTCGATTTTTTCCCCTTTTGGGGTCGTTCCAAATAATTCGTAGTTAACGCTCATAAAATAACCTTTCGGATTTTTATTTTTTATTATATCTATATTTGAGATAATTTCAAAAATATTTTTAAAGAGAGTCTTAATAATGGCAATTCACTTAACAACTACTTTAGCTTTTTATAATCTCATATCGGGAACCGACCTCGGGTAACTTGTTTACCTCGATTCTTACCGGAAAAGCGTCTTTTAATGATTCCAGGTGAGTTATAACTAATATTTTATCAAAATCATCACTTATCGATTGGATAGCCTGTACCAGATTATCGATTCCTTCTTCATCCTGGGTGCCAAATCCCTCATCCATAACCAGAGTCCTTAACTTAGTCCCCGCTCTTCTGGTCAGTAACTTAGACAGAGCTATTCTTAATGAAAAATCTATCCTAAAGGCCTCCCCGCCGCTATACAACTCATAGTCCCGGATTCCCAACTCATCACTTATTTTGATATCCAAAGTTTCTTTTATTTTTCCACTCTTCAAATCACGGAGGGACTCGATAGAAATCTGGGTGCTGTTGTTAGTCAACCGGGCTAACAGGTCATTAGCCTCTCCTTCAATTTCCGATAAAACATTTTCGATAATCAGGGCTTGAATTCCATTCTTTCCAAAAGCTACAATCAGTTTTTCGTAAATATTCTGCTCTTTTTTATTTTCTTCCAATTCTTTTTTTATCTCTTTCTTCTCTTTCTCTAACTTAAAACACTGCTCGAATTTACTCTGATATCCGCCTCTTTCTTCTAAAATTTTGTCTTTAAAGATATGATCGGAATTTAATATCTGTTCTCCTTGAACTAATTTTTCTTTCAGAGAAGGAAGTTCTTTTAATTCTATTTGTATTTTCTCTCTCCCCTTTTCCAAATTTTTTAAGTCTAATTCTTTCTGTTGATAATGCTCTTGTAATTCGAATAGTTCGTCTCTTAAAACATCAATCTTCTTCTCTGCCTCTTCTAATTTTGCTTTTCCCAGAGGAGCATGAATCAATTCTTCTATCTTGCGGTTTAACTGACGGTGCTTTGCTTCATCGTAACCCATATTTTTGATTTGGCCTTCAAACTCTTTTAATCTTTTTTGTTCTTTTAGGGCATAATCCTTTTCCTGAATAATTTTTTCTAATTTTTCAATCTCTTTCTGTAAGTCAATCATCAGTTTTTCAGCTTGCTTGGATTCTTCAAGTTCAAAATGCGCCTTGCTTAACTTCTGCTGCCAAACATTTTTAACTTTTACCCGTTGACTAATTTCCTTCCATTTTTCTAACAATTTGTCCTTCTGTTTGTTTGAATCTTCTTTCTCTTTTATTAGTTTCTCTATCTCTTTAAGATTTACACTTATTTCGTTATTTATATTATCCTCGATCTTCCCTTTTCTCTCCGCATTTAAATTCGCCTCACACAAAGGGCACTCTCCCTCCGGATTCTCTTGTAACAAACGTAGTTTTTCTTGGTTATCTTTATTGCCTTTTTCTAATCTTTCTATCTGACTTCTAATACTATTTATTTTTACCTTTAGTTCGCCGCCCTGGTTTCGAATTTTATCCATCTGCTCTTCGAGTAACTTTATCTCTTCCACCTTTTTTTCTAATTCCGAAACCTTGGCCATGTTCTTTATCCCCTGCTGAGCTTTATTCTCAAAATCCTTATATCTGTCTTTTTTATTCCTAACTTCTACTTCTAAATCTGCCCGCCTGCTTTCTATCCTTCTTTCGATAAGAACTTCCTCTTCTTCTATTTTCCTTATTTTTTGGAGCTTTCGGCTAAATTCATTATTTTCATTGTTAAATTTCTGATAATTTATGAAATCAACTAAAATTTTCTCCTTTTGGGAAATCATCTTTTCATATTCAATAATTTCTTTCTTTCTTAATTCAATCTGTTTTTTCCCTCGTACAATCTCTTGCCGATACTGCCCTATTCGATCTTCCAATTCTGTGCATTGTTTACTTTTATGTTTTAAGAGATTTATTTCCTCTTTTAATTGACCTGTTTTTGTCTCTTCTGTCTTTATCTTCCGGGAAATTTCTTTATAACTTTCTGACAATTCCCCTATTTTCTCTTTATAAAAATCAAAGTTGGCCGTTTCCTGATAGATGTATGCCAATCTGCCTTCTTTAATCATGAGAATATTATTCATTTCCTTAAGATGGGATTTGGCTAAATTGGCTAACTCATCGTAACGGGAAAGACCTAAAATTTCGGATAAAATTTCCTTTCTTTCCCGGGCACTCTTTCGGCTAAATTCATCTATTCTACCTTGAAGGATAAAAGCGGAGTTGATGAAGGTCTGGTAATCTATCCTCAGGGTTTTAGTAATTCTTTCCTGGGTTTCCCGAATAGAAGGACAGGTGAGAGAAATATATTTATTTTTATCTTTTTGTTCAAAAACCTGAAATTCTAAACCGGAGCGAGCGCTTTTCCCAGCCAGAGAATAATTCCTGATAATTCGATATCTATCCCCTTCCAGATCAAATACAAATTCTACTTGCATATCTTTCTGCCCTATCCGCAAAAGACTATTATCGGCTTTCTTCTCCTGGCTGGCTTTTCTTCCCTCTCCCCATACTGCCCAGGTTAAAGCGTCCAGAAGAGCGGATTTACCCTGACCGTTATTTCCCGAAAGACAGGCGACATGAAACTGGGTAAAATCGAGAGGGGGAACACCTTCCCCATAACTTAAAAAATTTTTCAAGGTTAATGTGACCGGTATCAATTTTTAATCCTTCCTTCTTTAACCATTCCCTTCTAATTCTTTTTCTAATTTTTGGGCATAAATTTTCAATTCACGAGATAAAAGAACTAAATCGGAATTATTTTGAATATATTTATCCATAGCCTCTAACATTCCTAAATTTTCTGTCATTTCCTCTACTCTTTTTCTTCGCTCTAGCGGTTTAGATTTTTTGGCAATAGTACTTACTAAAAAGGCTTTTTCCAGGGCAGAGTTTATCCTCTTAAAATCCAGTAATTCTTCCCTCTCTGCAGGTATAGTATAAAATACTCTCACTACTTCCTCAGATAAATCAAACTTTTCAATTTCCTCCACTAAAGTCCTGGTGGGATCTTGCTCTCCGCTAATTACCACATCTATGGTGATAAACTTTCGAGCGGGAAGAGGAATAAATTCATAAGAAGTGTTGCCTTTTTCTATATTCACCAAACAAACCCCTTTGTCATCCTTCTCCTCACCAAAGTTTATTCTTTCGATACTCCCCGGATAGACTACCGGGGGATGATGGTTAAGATTTAAATCCTGAAATTTATGGATATGACCTAAGGCTACATAATCAAATTCTTTTTGAAGCAATACTTGTGTAGGAAATACCGGGTCTCTTCCGATGATTGCCGACCTCTCTGAACCGGAATAAGTGGCTTCTGCAGCAGCCAGGTGGGCAGCAAAAATTGCGGGAGTACCCGGCTTTATCCTCCGGGCAAATTCTCTGATTTTTTTACCTGCTCTCTTTTGAATTTCCCGGGTGATTTCCTCATCGGTAAAATCTTTATATTCTTCTTTATTAAGAAAAAGGGCTTTGGTAGGCCAGGGCAGCCCAAAGACTTGAACCTGCCCTCCCTTAGTCTTAATATTTAGCAGCTCCGGCTTGGTTACCACTCTTACTCCGGAGATGTTTAAAGTTTCGAAGATATCCAGTGAGGCAGCTCGACCGAAAGATACGGGATTATCATGATTTCCATTTATCAGGATTACCGGAATCTCTGCTTCGCTTAATCGATAAATCTGCCGGGCGAATTCACGCTGATGAGTAGAATTAGGATTGCTATTTTTGTAAGCATCACCGGCAAATATTACCAAATCCACCTTTTCTTCCAGAGCAATATCAATCGCAAAGCTAAAACATTTTATAAAATCCTTTAATCGGGTATGTAAGCCGGTGGAAGGGTCTATCCGTCCATAATTTTCCATCCCCAGATGAATATCGGCCAAGTGAAGAAATTTCATCTAATTTTTTACCTTTCCAATTTTTCCTCAAGGTTAAAATTACTATGTTTTCCTGATCTTCTACATTAAGGGAGATTGCTTTTTAATTATAACACAAAGTCTTAGTTCATTTTACAGCGCTTTGGCCGGCCAGGTATCCGGTGCTCCAACATTCCTGTAGATTATATCCCCCTGATGGTCCGTCAAGATCTAAAATCTCCCCGGCAAAAAAAAGATTTTTCATCCTTTTGGAACCCATAGTATTCGGATCCACCTCTTTAAGGGAGACTCCTCCGCTGGTTACTACCGACCACTTAAATCCCAACAGCTCTGTGGGAGTTAATTCTAATTCTTTTAACAGGTGAACTAACTTATTTCGTTCTTCCCGGCTAATGTAATCCACCTTTTTCTCAGGATTTATAGCGGAAAGCTTAATTATTACCGGTATCATCGATAAAGGTAATAACACCTTTAGGGAATTTTTAAACATTCTCCCCCTAAACTCCTGAAAATCTCGCTGGATGCGCTGATCTAATTTTTTAAAATCCAGAGCAGGCTTTAAATCTAAGAACAATTTTAGCGAACCATTTTTCAACAACGCTCCGATGTTTTTACTCATATCCATGACAATAGGTCCACTTACTCCAAAGTGAGTAAAAAGCATCTCGCCAAAACGTTCATCCTGTTTCTTGCCATTCTGAAACAATTTGAGTGAGACATTTTTAAGAGATAAGCCCTGTACCTCTTTCGCCCAAACTTCAGAGGTCTTTACCGGATTGAGTGCGGGAGCAGGTTCAACTACCGTATGTCCTAATTGTTTGGCCCATTGGTAGCCGTCACCAGTAGAACCGGTCTGGGGATATGCCTTTCCTCCTGAACAAATAATTAATTTATCGGCACTTATCTGGCGGTCTCGAAGAAGAACCTGGGGTATTTTTTCCTTCTCCTGTGTAAATCCGATTACCTCAGAACTGATTAAAATATTGACTTTTCCTTCCGTCAAATATTTTAAAAGCATGTTCAATATATCCTGGGCATCACCATTCTCCGGAAAAACTCTATCTCCTTGCTCTACCTTTCCTTTAATCCCTCGGGAGGCAAAAAAATTGATCACCTCTGGCACTCCAAATACCGCTAAAGCGCTATAAAGAAAGCGTCCATTTCTGCCGAACTTTTCAGCAAATTTTCTTATATCTAACTCGTAATGGGTAAAATTGCAACGTCCCTTGCCGGTAATCAGTAATTTTTTCCCCAGAATTTCGTTCTTTTCGATTAAAACGATTTTTGCTCCTAATTCAGCTGCCCGACCAGCTGCCATCATCCCGGCTGGCCCTCCGCCTATTACCGCAACATCAAACGAATTATTTTCTTTCATAGCAAGTACATCCTTCACCGTGTCAGAGGGACGGTTCTTCTGACACGATTTCCAATGAAAATAAATATCTGTTTTCCATTATATCTTACCATAATATCTAAAAACAATAATTTTAAATTTCGGGGCAAATGTTTAAAAATATTTTGAATTTCGTGTATAATAGATTCATTAATTTACCAATTGACCAATTAAAGATTCGGAACAAAAGATTTAATGATTAACCAACTAATCAATAAACGAATCAAAATTTAGAGGAGAAAATATTGATGATTTCCCTTGAAAATGTCAGCATTGGTTTCCAGGAGAGAGTTCTCTTTGATAATTTAAACTGGAGAATCCCCAGAGGCAGCCGTATTGGTTTGGTAGGCAATAACGGTACCGGAAAAACTACCCTATTTCGATCCATTGTAGGACTTGTTCTACCAGATAAAGGCAATATTGCTTTACCACGAAATCAGCGGATTGGCTATCTTCCTCAAGATTTAATAGAACTTAAAAGCAACATCGACCTTATCTCTTACTTGAAAGAAAAATCAGGTATTACTAAATTAGAACATTCCCTAAAAGCTTGCGAAGAACATCTGACTTCACTATCTGCTGAGTCAAAAGCATATCTGGCAGCTTTTAAAAAATATGAACAGATAACCAATCTCTTTGAGCACCGGGGAGGCTATACTTTTTCTACCCAGGCACATAAAGTACTTAAAGGTTTGGGCTTCCGAGAAAAAGATTTTACCCGACAATGTACTGAATTCTCCGGAGGATGGAAGATGCGTATAATCCTGGCTTCCATACTTCTTTCTTCACCGGATATTATTTTGCTCGATGAACCGACCAACCATCTGGATACCGAAAGCCTGGAGTGGCTGGAAAATTGGCTCTTAAATTTTTCCGGTACTATCTTAGTCATCTCTCATGACCGGTACTTTATGGACAAACTTATGACCCAAATTGCAGAATTAGCCCATCAGAGATTGACACTCTATCAGGGAAATTTTTCCTATTACTTGGAAGAAAAAGATAAGCGGCATGAACTATTGCAAAAAGAAGCGAAAAATCAACAGGAAAAGATAGCCAAAACCGAAACTTTTATTGAAAGATTTCGTTACAAAAATACTAAGGCAACACAGGTGCAAAGCAGAATAAAAATGCTGGAAAAAATGCAAATAGTAAAAATTGATAAAACCCCTAAAAAAGTAGCCATCTATTTTCCTAAATGCCCCCGAAGTGGGGATCAAGTGGTAAGTGTAGAAAACTTGGCTAAAGAATATGAAGAAATTAAAGTATTCAACGGTCTTACTTTTACCTTACACCGCGGCGAAAGAGTAGCTCTGGTAGGGGTAAATGGAGCAGGTAAATCTACCCTCTCCCGATTGATTAGCAAAAGAGAAAGACCGACTTCCGGAACAGTACACCTGGGACATAAAGTAAATCTGGCTTTCTTCTCTCAGGAAAGCTCTGACAATCTCAACTACAACCATTCTGTCCTGGAAGAAATATCTGCTGAACCAAGTTCTATGACTTCCGGAGAAAGGAGAAATTTATTGGGAGCCTTTCTCTTTTCCGGTGATGATGTCTATAAACCAATTAGTGTTCTTTCCGGAGGAGAAAAATCCCGGCTATCCCTGGCAAAGATTCTGATGCAAGAATCTAATTTTCTGATACTTGACGAGCCGACCAATCATCTGGATATAATTACTAAAGAATTATTTCAACAAGCCTTGCTAAAATATAGCGGGACTATATTGATTGTATCCCATGATCGTTTCTTTCTGGACAATCTAATTAGCCGGGTAATCGAGATCCGTGATGGACGGATCTATGATTATCCTGGGAATTATTCCTACTTTATAGAAAAACGGAATCAACTACTGGCAGAAACTAATGAAAGGAACTTATATATAAAAAAAACAGAGCAGCCAAAACAAAGCGCAAAAACTTCTGATAAACTGAGAAAACAGAAAGAAGCAGAAGAACGGAATCGTATCTATCGGCAAAATAAGGATGTTCTAAATAGATTGAAATTAGCCGAAGAAGAAATAAAGCTCATAGAAAAAAATAAAGTTGATATAGAAAATCAGCTATGTGATCCGATAGTCCTTAAAGATTCAAAAAAAGTCCAAAACCTGATGATTGATCTAAAAAAATATAACCAGGAACTCGTCAACCTAAATAAAACTCAAAAACAACTTATCTTAAGTTTGTCAAAGGATAATCCTTTAATAGACTAAATTAATAACTATTTGTTGCAGGTAATGGGTTAATCTAAAAAGTTATTTCCCTAAGCTTATTTATGAGGATTTTGAGAATGGATTGCGGAAAAACACATTTCTTCCCGTGAATTTTTAGAACATTCTTTAAGAATTAATTTTTCTCTATTCAAATATTATAAAAAATAATTTATAAAACGATTATCTTATATATTATTTTTTCAATTCAATTAGATGTTATAATATTAGCTGGAATTTCACCTTGAAATACTTGAATTATTTTTTTCGCAGCTTCTTTAGTCATTTTAATATTCGTTTCTACTGTATTTGTCCCCATGTGAGGAGTTAATACCACATTAGGAAGGCAAGTTAGTTCTTCTGGAACATATGGTTCAGTTTCAAATACTTCTAAGGCTGCTCCTTTTATTTTCTTTTCTTTTAAGGCTTTTATTAATGCATTTTGGTCTATTACCGCTCCTCGAGAAGCATTTATTAGGTAAGAGCTTTTCTTCATCATATTTAACTCTTTTTCACCAATTAAATGATGAGTACTTTTCATATAAGGAACGTGTAAAGTAATATAATCCATTTCGCTAAGTATTTTTTCAAAAGATAAGAAATTAACTTCTAACTCAGTTTCTCTATCATGCGAGACATCAAAATAATAAACTTGCATTCCAAAAGCTAATGCCCTTCTTGCTACGGCTTTGCCAATTCTTCCAAAGCCCACAATACCAAGAAGTTTGCCAAAAAGTTCGTGGCTATTAAATAAAAACGGGTGCCAGTTTTTATCATTTGCATATCTTATATATCTATCTGCTTCAATTAGTCGGCGACTTACTGCTAACATAATCATAAATGTTAATTCTGCTGTACTTTCTGTAACTACATCGGGTAAATTTGTAACTATAATTCCTTTTTTATTAGCGGCCTTTATATCTAAATTGTCGTACCCAACACCATAATTACTAATTATTTTCAATTTTTTAGCTTTCTTTATAAAATCCGCGCCAATTACGTCACCAACCGAAATAATTGCATCCAAATGAGGTGCTAAACGAAATAGCTCTTCCTGAGAAAATGATTTGCTTTCAGTTTCAGGCATATAAATATTACAATATTTTTTTAAATCTATTAATCCTTCGCTTGGTATATGTTTTGTAATTAAAATATGATAAGCCAATATTATTTTCTCCTAATATCTACTTATTTTTTGTTTCTATATTTTTAATATTTCTTCAAACTTTTTTTTAAAAAATCAAGGGCTTGTAAAATATGGGCTTTAATCTTTTCTTGAGCTTGTTCAACTTTTCCATCAATTATTAAAGAAAGCAATTCCCTATGCTCAACCGCTAATAATTGGAAGCGTTCATAAAAACTACTCTCTAAATCAATCAAAACTTCTATTTGCGTTTGAAACCCTTCCCAAATATCAATTAATTTTTTATTGCCAGAAAAAATGCAAATATTACGGTGGAATTCAATATCTTTGCTAACCAATTCTTTCAATTGGTTTTTTTTCACATCTTTTTCTATGTCTTCAATATTTTTTCTTAAACATTTTAAAATTTTCTCATTTTTATTTTCTATTACTTTTTCTATAGCGTAAGCCTCAAGTAATCCTCTTATAATATACATATCTTCAATATCTTTTTTCCCAAGCAAGTTTACAAATGTTCCCTTATAAGGAATACTGACCACAACTCCTTCTTTTTTCAGCATTTGCAATGCTTCTCTAACTGGAGAACGACTAATACCCATATCTCTTGCAATTTGTGTTTCATTAATTTTTTCACCTGGCTTAATAATGCCATTCGCTATTGCTCTCCTAATATCGGTAGTTATTTCTTGGGCCATTATCTTTGGTTCCTTTTTTAGAAAAATCATATTTATTCCTTCCTTCAAAATATATATATTTATTAGGTGATTCCTCATTTTTTATTGTTTTAAAAAATTAATAAGAATTTAAGGTCATTTACATTTGTTCCGGTAGATCCGGTGATAATTGCATCACCCATTTTTTCAAAAACTTCCACAGTGTTATGCCAATCAAGTTCATGCTGGAGTGATATGCCTATTTTTTTTGCCATGAAAGTAAAGTCGGTGTCTACAATAGCTCCGGCAATTTTCGTTGGTCCATCCGTACCATCAGTATCCAATCCTACTATCACTATATCTTTCAAACCTTCTAAATAGAGCGCAGCACTCAGAGTAAACTCTTGATTTGGACCACCCATTCCATAATTCCCTTCTAACTTTATGGTAGTTTCACCCCCACCAATTAAAGCACAAGGAGTTTTAAGCGGTCTCTTATTTATTATAATTTCTTTAGCAATTGATACAAAAGCTCTCCCTAATTCCTTGCTTTCTCCTTCAAACATAGTTGAAAGGATCATTGTATTAAAACCCATTTCTTTTGCTTTTGCTTCTGCTGCAACACAAGCTGTATCTCCAGCTATAATAATAAAATTATATAAATGATAATTGGAAAGATCTTTTGGAGTTTCCATTTCTGAAGTAGCATTTCTAAGGTAGTTCGCTACAGATACCGGTAATTTCTCCCAAAGTGTATACTTGGAAATTACATTTAGAGCATCATTAAATGTAGAAGTGTCGGGAACAGTCGGACAGGTAATATAATCTAAAGGGTCACCAATAACATCAGATACAGTCAAGTTAATTAAATGTGCTTCTGGGTGAATGTTTTTTGCGAGTCTACCACCCTTTACTTGGCTTAAATGTTTGCGAACAGCATTTATTTCAATTATATTAGCACCACAAGTAAGCAGTAACTTATTTACTACTTTTTTTTCTTCTAAGCTCACTTCAGATACCGGTAAGGGCATAAGTGCAGAACTACCACCGGTAATGCAGGCAAATACTATATCTCCCGGTCTTGTTTTTTTAGCTAATATTATAGCCTCTTTGGTCGCCAGAAGCCCAGCTTCATCCGGAATAGGGTGATTAGCTAAGTATAATTTAGAATACTTTAGGTATCCTTCTTGCCCGTATTTACAAATCACTATTCCATCAGTTATTTTATCCCCCAAAATTTCCTCTAGTGCTTTCGCAATTGGAAAAGTAGCTTTTCCGGCTCCTAGAATAAAAATTCTTTTATGATTTTGCAAATTGAAAGTTAAGCTTCCAACATGTAAATTATTATTCTTTAAAGAGACTAAATTCTTAGTTGCAATATACGGGTCGGCTTTTTCTAATGAATGCTCAATTATTTCTAAAGCAGCCTTGCGCATTTCTATATTACCATGAGATAATAACTGTTTTTTGTTTTTAATGTAAATCACTTTTCCCTCTTCTCTGGTTCCACACCAAATTTGTTTTAAAAAGACAATTATCTTAAAGGGCCATCTTAAAATCTCTTCCCGCATATTTAGCCAAAGAACCAAGTTCTTGTTCAATTTGTAAAAGCCTGTTGTATTTCGAAGTTCTTTCACTGCGCACTCCAGCACCGGTTTTAATCTGCCCAGCGTTAAGGCTAACAGTAAAATCTGCTAAAATTGGATCTTCTGTTTCACCTGAACGTTCTGAAACCATAATCCCCATACTGTTTCTAAAGGCTATTTGTGCGGCATCCAAAGCCTCTGAAACAGTACCAATTTGATTAAATTTCCACAATAAAGCATTTGCTCCCCCTAAACTGGAACGTTCTTTGATTAAAGCAGGATTGGTACAGAAAAAATCATCTCCAACAATTTGAATACCTAATTCCTTGGTCACCTGGATAAAACCTTCAACATCATTTTCATCTAAGGGATCTTCGATCGTTGCTATTGGATAACTTCTTATTAAATCTTTATAATAATTAATCATATCATTAGTAGTTAATTTGTTTCCTTCTAAATTGTAAAGCTTGGTGTCTTTATCATAAAAATGACTGGCGGCAGAATCAAATCCGTATACAATTTTATCAGCAAATCCAGATAGCTCTACTGCATGAACTAAATGATCCATTGCTTCACGAACTTTGACAATTGGCGGAGCAAATCCCCCTTCATCTCCAACATTTGCTGCAATTTTACCGTAATTGTCGATAATTATAGTTCTTAACTCTTCATTTACAGCATACCCAATTTCCATTGCCTGTTTAAAAGATTTAGCGCCTACTGGGAATATACACACTTCTTGAAAATCAAGGTCATTAGAAGTAAGTTTTCCGCCATTAATAAGATTTAACAATGGAACTGGTAATACGTGAGCATTTGGATTAATATATCGATATAATGGTAAACCCATTGCATTAGCTGCAGCGCGAGTACATGCTAAAGATACTGCAATTATTGCATTTCCACCTAAATTTTCTTTATTCTTAGTTCCATCAAGTTCTATCATTTTATAGTCTATTTTTCTTTGCTCAGTAACATCCATACCGATTAATGCTGGGGCAATAATTTCGTTAACATTTTTAACTGCCTTGGTTACTCCTAAACCATTAAAACGCTCTTCATTATCTCTCAATTCACTTGCTTCATTTAATCCAGTAGAACGTCCTGCCGGTGCATCAGCTTGCCCAACAATTTCATTGTTTACCTGAACTTCTACTCTAACAGTAGGAGTCCAGCGGCAATCTAAGATCTCTCTTGCTTTAATGGCTGTAATTTTAAATTTATTCATCTTTTTCTCCTTTTTAAAATAATATTTTTACATTATATAATCTACGCATTAAAATATCATAAAAAAACAAAAACTATAATTTTGTTCTTAAATTTTCTCAAAATTTAAACCAGGATCGGTAAAGTCCTCTGTGGCTGCGGGAAAAACAATACTTTAGGTTTAAATTTTCCGGATATATCTAAAGCTCTATTTACTGCTTCTTGTGGATTTCTAAAATACTCCAGATATATTTTGTTTAATGTTTGTTCCTCTAAATTAGGTGATGAAGTAATAATTTTTATATTCTTCTTTAATATTTTACATAAAAGAAGTGCATGATCCATTTGTATTTTATAATTTTTCATAAGCTTACTGACTACCTCATCCAAACTTTTCACCCCTTTAAATGGTAAGAGCATATCATCTGAGTTAAAACCATCGGGACACAAACTATACAATACTATTATCCCCTTTTCAGCCATAATCGACTCTAGAGAAATTAATGGTTTAATAGATTGATAAAAATCAATATTTAGTGGAGGCCCGGGCGTAGTAACTACAATATCAGGTTTCTCTTTTATCTTTACTTGACAAAATGATTTTATAAATTCAACTGCTCTTTGATGAGCATCAAAAATATTCCCCGCAAAAAGACCAATGGTATGACCCATTGAATTAAGTACAAAATTTATACTGAAGTGAATTCCTAACATTTTTGTTGCCTCTATCATATCTTTATGTATTGAATTATCTTTTAAACAACCAGGTCTTGATCCATATTTCAGGATCATTTCAGGTCTATGATTTTCTTTTATGGTCCTTTCACTGCTAATTCCAGGTAAAACTGACTTTCTCCCACCGGAAAACCCTGCAAATTCATGAGGTTCAACTTTTCCTATATTTATCCTTAAATCAGCTTGAAAAACGGTTTTGTTTACCTCTATTGGAGTACCAAAAGAAGTCTTACCTAAAAAAACCAATTCCTCTTTATTGTAAGGATCGTGATTTATAATTTTTACTTTTTTTAAATAATCTTTACCAATAATTTCTTCAATTTCTCTTGAAGTTGCTGGTCTATGAACTCCAAGTGCAATTACTATAACTATTTGTTTAAAATCTACTCCCGCACTTTGAAGTTCCTTAAGAATTATCGGTATAATTTTTGAAGTAGGTACTCCCCGGGTAGAATCAGAAACAATAATAACTACCTTGTTAACACCTTTCGCTAACACTCTTAGTAATTTACTATTAATAGGTTTTTCAAGGGATTTCTTAAATTCTTCCGGCCATTTTAATTCTTCTGGCTCTTTTATACTGATTAAACCATGATATTTTTCTTCATTTATTGTAATTTTTATTTTCTCTTCTGTATCATAGTAAATAACATTTTTATCTTTGGTCTCAGTAAAATACATAAATAAATTCCTCTAAAAGATTTAATTTGTTAATTATTTTTTACTTTTAAAGCAACTTTGAAATCTTCGATTATATGAGCTATTCCATATAAGGTCATTAAAATAAACGATATTGGAATAGCGGCATAAGGTAAAGCAACCGGGATCCTTAAAGCTGGTGAAAACTGTCCTTGTACTCTTATCATTAAATTTACACCATAAATAGCAGTCAACGAAGTAGCTACTAATGCTAAATAGGGTAAAGATCTCTCTAAAAATATCTGAATTTTTTTAGGCATCATTTCCCGAAAAGTAACTATACCTAAATGACCACGTTTTTTGTGAATAATGCTGGCACTTAATAAAGCAAACCATACTAAAGAGAATCTAAGAAATTCTTCAGACCAAGTTAAAGAATTATTAAAAATATATCTTCTTATTACATGTACCCAAGCTACAATTAACATTGTTGCACATATTATCATTACAGTATATAAAGTAATCTTTTCTAATATATCACAAAGTTTAAAAAACCAGTTTTTTTCTACTTCATTCACTATATTACCCACCTCTTACTTGAATAGCTGTTCTTTTACAATAATTTCGATATTATAAAAAGGTTTCAGGAGAAAAGCAGGTGCGCCTTTCTCCTGAAACAGAGTTAATATTATAGACCTGCTTTAATATCTTCCCCGGCTTTATCAATAGCTTTTAGCCACTCATCTACGAAAGCTGGATCAGTATTTTTCTTGATCGCCTCTACTACTTTAGCCTGAGAAGCATCTCTCATTCTTGCTTTTTCCTCATCTGTAACATCATTAATTATCATTCCTTTTTCAGTTAATAGTCTGGCCAACTCTTCTTCGCGGGCGTTGTTAACAAATCTACTGTAATTTTGCGCTAAAATTGCACCTTTTTCAATAATGCTCTGTTGTTTAGGAGTTAAGCCATTAAACCATTTTAAATCTGCAACTAATGGCATAGGATCATAAATATGACCAGTTAAGGAAGCGTATTTTTGCACTTCGTACATCTTAACTTCCCATAAATTTGCCAAAGGATTTTCCTGACCATCCACTATTTTTTGTTGTAGAGTTAAATATAGTTCAGTCCATGGAACTGGAGTAGGATTAGCACCTAATAATTTAAAATTCTCCATGTGCATTGGAGCTTCCATAGTACGAATCTTAATATTTGCAAAATCTTCTACTTTAGTAACTGGTCGTACGTTGTTAGTAACGTGACGAAAACCATTTTCCATAAAGCTCAATCCTTTTAGTCCAACTTCTTCACAAGATTCAAGTAATTTCTGCCCAACCGGACCATCTAAAACCATCCAAGCTACATCGTAACTATTGAAAGCAAAAGGAATATCTAAAACCATAAATTTACTATTAAAAGTAGTCAATGGACCAGCAGAAGCAGTAGCCATTTCTAAAGAACCATTCTTACATTGTTCTACTGATTCTCTTTCGGCACCAAGTTGTGAATTAGGATATACATCTACTATCATTTCGCCATTAGTTTTTTCTTCCACGTAATTCTTAAATATTTCCAAACCAATATTTTGTGGATGGGTGGGGGCATTACAAACCGAAATTCTCACTTTTGTTGCAGCAAACCCAACACTTGATAGAGACAATACTAATAGTAATACTAATAAAACTGCTATACACTTTTTACTCATAATAAAATACTCTCCTTTTATAAATATTTTTTAATTTTTAAAAACAGATATTTTTACTAGTTTTTTCTATAAGCATCCTCTCCTTTCTGTTTCATACTTCTAATAGCCAGAAAGTCTAGGTAACCATAAAGTGAGCTGTGGAATATAAGTTATTAAAATTAGCGCTGCAATACTTACAGCTATAAAAGGTAAAGCTTCTTTAACGGTATCTTCAATTTTTACTCCTGCCATAGGACTAGTGACAAAAAGAGCGATACCAAAGGGTGGAGTTGCAAGTCCAATTACCAAATTTACGCATACAATCGCCCCAATTTGTAAAGGGTCAACTCCCAATTTCCAAGCAATTGGAGCAAGAATTGGACCTAATATTACGACTGAAGCATAATCATCCATAAACATTCCATTTATTAATAGTAATATATTTACTAATAATAGAAAAACCCATGTAGGAACATTAGAAAGTGGTTCAACCAACATATAAATGATCCGTTCATTAGCAATAGCCCAAGCAGTTACTGTAGCAGTGCCAGCTAATAAAATAACTAAACCTGATGTTAAGGCAGTTTCTAAAAAAATACCTGGCAGATCTGACCATTTTGCTTCTCGAAATACAAAAAAACTTACAATAAAAGCATATAGTGCAGCGACTGCAGATGCTTCAGTAACTGTAAAAATACGACCAAAAATTCCACCTAGAATAATTATAGGCAAAAAAAGGGCTGGTATAGATTTTCTAAATTGAGTCCACTTCTCTGGCCAATTAGTCTTTGAATGGCTTGGGTAATTACGCTTTTTTGCAATAAAATAAACAGTTACCATCTGAAAAAAAGCAATAATAAATGCTGGAATAATTGCTGCAAGAAATAAGCCTGCAATCGAGGTTCGACCTACTGACATACAATACAGAATCATTAGTACACTGGGCGGCATTATAGGTCCAAGTAATGAAGCACTTGCCATTACAGCTGAGCTAAAAGCTGGTTTATATCCCTCCTCTTTCATCATTGGAATTAAAAATGAACCCAGAGATGCAATTTCTGCAAGAGCTAAACCTACAATTGATCCCATAAATAAACAAGTTCCGATTGTTACCAGAGCCAAAGCTCCTCTTACATGACCGATAAAAGCATTAACGAAATCCGTTAAAGAACGAAGAAGATGCCCTTTTACCATAAATTGTCCGGTAAGCACAAAAAATGGGACAGCTAATAAAGCAAATCCATTCATTCCTTCAAACATTCGTTGAGTAACTAAAGTTAAAGGGTATCCTCCAACTATTAAATAAATTATTGAGCTTAGCAATAAGTTAAATGCAATAGGAAAACCGATAATTAATAAAACTACGAAAGAAATTAATAAAGATAATAGTGCCAAAATTATTCACTCCTTTTAGAAAAGTAATTAACTGCAAAAGCTTCAACTATATTTCTACAAACTTTTTTCTTAATTATTTTCATCTTGGTAATATGACTTATATTAAAGAAAATCACAATATATAAATATAAGATAACCGTTATA
>DSEL01000185.1 GCA_011056645.1 Candidatus Atribacteria bacterium | reverse complement strand
TTTCCTCGTTTTTGTAATAGCCTTTCATAACCATCGGGCCTTTGGCAAACACAATACCCATTTCACCATTAGCCACTTCTTTACTATGATTATCTTTATCGACAATTTTTATTTCTACTTCCGGGATGGGAGAACCCACGGTAAACATAATATTATCCTTTTTGGTTCTACCAGCGAGAATGGGAGAAGTCTCGGTTAGTCCATAACCTTCGGTAATAATTAAACCTATGATGTTAAAAAATCTATCCGTCGTTTCATTAAGGGCTCCGCCCCCGCTGATGGCAAATCTAAATCTTCCTCCGGTTAACTCTCTAATCTTTTTAAAGACTAATTTATCAGCGAGGTGATATTTCCACCTCAATCTTTTGACTGTACTTCTGGCTTGAGCTAATTCTTCACTGGTATACTCTAGTCGATCAAATAAAGGCCAGTTTCCGTTGAGCATTCCTTCTGCATTTTTATATTCTTCTCCTAAATTAATAGCCCAGTTAAATATAATTTTTTGCAGCGAGCTTCCTTTATTAATTTTATCTATAATTCCCTTATATAAACTTTCCCAAATTCGAGGTACACTGCACATAACCGTTGGTTTTTCATTTTTAAGATCCGGCAATAGGATCTGTTTAAATGGTTTACTGTAGGCAGTTGAGGCACCTACCCGCAGAGCACAATACTCTACTATTCGTTCATAGACATGCCAAGAAGGAAGGACTGATAAAAAGTTATCATCTTTATTGATAGTAATGGCTATAGGAGCGTTTATAACATTATGCATAAAATTGGAATTAGTTAACATAACACCCTTTGGATCGGAAGTAGTTCCCGAGGTATAGATAATGGTTGTTAGGTCATTAGATTGACCACTTTTGGCTATCTCTGAAAAGGAAACATCTCCCTGAGCTAATAAATTTTCACCTATTTTATTTACCCCTTCGAAGGAATAAATTTTAGGGGAATGAGTTTTATTGTATTCTCCGCCTATCACTACTGCTCTATTAATAAGGCTATTTTTTACCGAATCGGCTTTGTCTTTTAAGTGCACCTCCCTGAGAAGATTATCTATGTTTTTATCAAGATATTTTTCTAAAAATATCTTGGCTTTAGATGACAAGAAGAGATATTTATTGTTGTTTTTTGCTAATAGTTCTATTTCAGATTTAAATTTTTTACTTATTTCTTCTTGTTCTTTAAAATTAATAGGAATAGTCCATTCCGGGAAAGCTTCTTTTTCGGAGAAGATCTTAATCTTGTCATAGAGGATGATATTTTTTATCTGGGGGATATCTTTGGCTATTTTATAGAAATTAGAAAGTTGCGTTTCTCCTTCCAGTATAGCGCTGGTAGAATCCGAATGGTTTAGTTTAAAATAAATATCCTGAGGAGAGCTGCCTCCACTGCAGGGAATATCTACCGCCCTTAAACCTATAATTGCCATATCAGATATAATCCATTCAAAGCGATTATCACTAACCAGACCTACATGGTCAAATTTTTCTATTCCAATACCAAGTAATCCTGTGGCAAAAATTTCTACTTTTTTATAAAATTCTTGATAAGTAATAGGCGCAAATTTTCCATCTTTTTTTACTTTAAAAGCAATTCTATCACTATAAAGACTTACACTGTTTCTTAGCATTTCATTTAGTGTAACTAATTCCATAAAAATATCCTCCTTCCACAATCTTTACTAAACAACTATGAGTTAATATTAATAGTAGTTATTAATACCAAGTATATATTTAAATTTTAAAAAAGTCAAATGATAAATTTATCGTTAGTTCAATAAGATACAGGGCACCGTTACACTAATTTTCTTTTGTCGGAGCACAATGAATTGTGACCTATCTGTTTTATTGATTTTTTGTTTACCTTGCTAAACGAGTATCTATTAAAAAATAATTTTAAAAAAAATTCTTAAAAAGAAGGATTTTATAAAATAATATAGAATAGAATACTGAAAAGCTTATTAGTAAGAAAGAATATTTGCTATTTTTATAAATTCTTTTCTATATTTAAAAAACTATGATATAATTATATCGAAATATTCTGCTAAAAATAAATTCACTTTATTATTTTAGGGAGATAGGGTACGTGCGGACAATATCTATTGCTAATCAAAAAGGCGGAGTAGCAAAGACCACCACTACCATAAATTTGGGAGCAAGTTTGGCAGCATTGGGTAGAAAAGTATTATTAGTTGATTTAGACCCCCAAGCTCATACTACTTTAGGATTGAGTATTGAACCGGATACTTTGTCTAAAACGATATTAAATGTATTAGAACCCCATCGTTCCAAAAATAAATTGAAATTAGAAGAGGTAATCATAAAGCTACAAGTAAATAACGGAAATAATTTATTTGTAGCACCTTCCAATATTGACTTTGCCAGTGCAGAATATAAACTCATAGATCAAATAGGCAGAGAAGATTTTTTAAGTGCTAGCATAAGAGAGTGCGAAGTGCCTTTTGATTATATTCTTATTGATTGCCCACCTTCTTTGGGAATCCTTACTGTAAACGCCTTAAAAGCATGTGATGAAGTTATTATTCCTATGCAGCCACATTATTTTGCTCTTAGAGGGATAGAAGAATTTATTGAAACAACTGAGATCGTGCGGAAAAATTTGAACCATTCATTAAAAATAAACATTTTAATTACCATTGCCGATACCAGAAGTAATTTAGCCAAGGAAGTTATTGGAGAAATAAAACAGTATTTTGAAGATAAGTTATTTAAAACGATAATAAGAAAAAACATAGCTTTGGTAGAAGCCAGCAGTCAGGGTGTACCAGCTTTACAATATAGTCCTAATTCTCATGGGGCTATTGACTATTATAAATTAGCTCAAGAGGTGATATCTTTTGAAAAAGAAGAGATTAGTACGGGGATTCAGTAAAATAATAGATTACAAAGAAGAATTGATAAGGGATACCTCCAGGGGAATTAATGAAATGGTTGATATTAAAAACAAGGAAGATGATAATTTTTTAAACAAGCCCCTAAACCTTCCCCGAGAAGAAATAGAAAAATTCGTAAATATCAAAGTGGTGGGTATAGGAGGAGGAGGGAATAACGCGATTAGGGAAATGAGCCTGCAAGGAATGAATAATCTTGATCTAATAGCCATAAACACAGATCTACAAGCCCTATCTCTCTCTCAAGCCGGACAAAAAATTCAAATTGGTAAATCTCTTACCAATGGTTTAGGTGCCGGAGGTAACCCGGAATTAGGCAAGAAAGCAGCGGAAGAAGACAAAGATAAAATTTCTAAAGCTATGGAAAGTGCGGATATAATTTTTATTACAGCAGGTATGGGAGGAGGAACAGGAACTGGAGTAGCTTCAGTGGTAGCAAAAATAGCAAAACAACACGGTATTTTAACCATAGGAGTAGTTACTAAGCCTTTCGCTTTTGAAGGCAAAAAAAGAAAATTACAAGCTGAAGCCGGAATAGAAGAATTAAAAAATGAAGTAGATGCTTTGATTACTATTTCCAATGACCGTTTATTAAAAATTATTTCCAAAGATACTTCTATGAAAAATGCCTTCGGAATGACCGATAAAGTATTGTGTCAATCTGTTCAGGCAATTGCTGACCTGATTACAATTCCCGGATTAATTAATTTAGATTTAGCTGATGTAAGAACTGTAGCCAAAGATGCTGGGCTATCTTTAGTGGGTATTGGACAAGGTAAAGGAAAAAAGAAAGCAGCCGCTGCAGCAAAAATGGCTATTTCCAGTCCTTTGCTAGAGGTATCCATAAAAGGAGCAAAATCATTATTGATTAATGTTACCGGCGGTTTAGATATGAGCTTATTTGAAGTAAACGAAATAGTTGATATTATATCTAAAGCCGTTGGTCAAGATACCAATATTGTTTTTGGGGCAATTATTAATGAGGAATTGCAGGACGAAATAAGAGTATCTGTCATTGCCACCAAGTGCGAAGAAAATGTTGAGGAAGAAAAAAAAGAAGAAGTGATCAAAAAAGAAGTGTTAAAAGAAAATTATAAAGAAAAAGATGACCTGAAATTAGAAGATAAGTTTAAAATTAAAGATCAAATAATTGATGATAAAGATTTAGAAATCCCTGCTTTTTTAAGGAAAAAGATGAAAAGTAATTTACCGAACGATTCTTCAAAACCGAAAAAGACTTTATTTTAAAATCTATTGCCAATAAACCTATTTCTATAAAAGTTTCCCAAAGGTATTAAGATCCTTTGGGAAACTTTTATAAGCTTACACTCATTTAAAATAAATTTTGGTGTAATCATTCTTATGAAAAAGATAAAAGGTCGACAGCTTTCTTTTACTACTTATGAGGCTTATCAAAAAATTAAAAAAGATGATCCTTTAAAGATTATTTTTGAATCAATAGACTGGGGTTTTATTTACCCCATAATCAAAGATAAGTACACTACCGGTAGAGAATTGGTTTATGATCCCTTGTCTCTATTTAAAGCGCAACTTTTAATTTGGCTGGATGAAGTAAAATCAAATCGAAAATTAGCTGAGAGCTTACAATTTGATTCGCGTTTCTGTGTTCTTTGCGGTTTTGATAACTTTCTAAAATCCCCCGCGCATTCTACTTTTTCTTCCTTTAGGAAAAGAATTGGGAAAGATGTTTATTATAAGATCTTACACCGTTTAATAGCTCAAGCGGTCGCTGCCGCAGTAATAAATAAAATTAATTTTAGTAATAGCATAGTACATATTATTATATATTCTAATAACGGTAAAAAGATAAGTTGCAATTGCAACAGCAGAAAGTGCAAGTACAATAAAAAACAAAAATCTTCTAAAGATAAAAATAAGATAAAGTTAATTACTAAAAACTTTGTAGCTCTCGGATTTAAAGTAAAAATGGTAATTGATGCAAGCAACAGGCTGCCATTAGAGGTAGCATTAACGCCAAAAGAATAGAAAAAAACTTTTTCTAATTGTTTTCAAAGTTAATCATTTTTCGGAGTAATAACTTCCGCTTTTCTATCTTTTAATTTATCAAGGTATTCTTTTGCCAAAGGTTTATCTGTAATTATTGAGTCTACATTTTCAATGCCGGTGGTGCGAAAGATTGATGCCTTGTCAAATTTACTGGAATCTACTAAAAGATAATGAAGCCTGGAATTTTCGAACATCTTTACTTTAATGTTCCCTTCCATGACATTAGATTCATAAATACCTCGGGTATCTAACATTGTGCAGGAGAAGAAGAATTTAGTAACTTTTATATTTGACAACATTTGTTCTGCGAGTGGACCGATCGTTGAGAAGTATCCATGTCTTATATTCCCTCCCACAAGAACCAAATCTATCTTATAAATACTCATTAATTCAACTGCCATGTAAATATTATTGGTGATAATATGTAGATTATGAGAGGAGAGTGCCAAGGTACGAGCAAACTCGTAGCAAGTTGTGCTGGTATCTAAAAAAATAGTATCTCCTGGCTGCACAAATCTTTTAGCTAATTCTGCTATTATTCTTTTTTGTTCGAGATTAGTATTAAGCCTTTCATGAAATCTTTTATCGTAATCTCGAGCTATTTTAATGGTGTTGTATTCCTTTATTATAGATCTTTGATCAGCTAATTTTTTAAGATCTCTTCTAATAGTTACCAGCGATACATTCATTTTTTCAGCAAGCTGCACCGGGGAGATAAAATTACTATTTTGGATTAAATCTAACATTTTTTCGAGACGTTCTGCCTTGCCCATAAACCATTTCCACCTATTTAGTGATTTTTGCTCAATTTTATTTACAACATTTTATCGTTTTTATTATATTATATGATGAAAACAAAGTCAATAATTGAAGATATCATGATAAAATTTCTTGACATAAAGATAATAACTTGATAATATATTATCAAATAGTTTTCATTATATTAAAAAAGGAGGTAAATAAAATGAAAAAGCAAAAATTTATACTGACCATGGTTTTAATTGCAGTTTTTCTCTTATCTGTGGTTTCTTTTGCAGGGGCACAAGAAAATGTTAGAATTGCTATGTTAGTTAAAAACTTGGGGAATGCCTTTTTTGAAGCTTGTAGAGATGGAGGTTTGGAAGCAGCTAAAGAACTTGGAGGAATTGAATTTATTTTTCAGGGACCTACCACACCAACTGCAGAGGGTCAGATAGAAATTATTGACTCGCTTATTGCTCAAAAAGTAAATGCAATTGTCATTTCAGCAAACGATGTAGATGCCCTGGTTCCTGTTTGTCAACGGGCAATGAAGAGCGGGATTACAGTAATTTCCTTCGATTCAGGAGTTGCACCAGAAGGACGAATACTGCATTTAGCACCATCCAGCAGTGAGTTTATTGGTAGAAGCCAGGTAAAAATGTTGGCAAATTTAATTGACTATAAGGGTGAGATTGCTGTTTTGAGTGCTTCTTCCCAGGCTACCAATCAAAATGAATGGATTGAATGGATGAAAGAGGAATTAAAGGAGCCTGCTTATAAAGATATGAAACTGGTAGCTGTAGTATATGGTGATGACCTTTCTGACAAGAGTTATCGGGAAGCAACGGGGTTATTTAAATCTTATCCTGATTTAAGAGGGATTATTTCACCTACAACTGTTGGTATCGCGGCTACTGGAAAGGCATTAGAGGATGCTGGAAAATCAGGGAAAATTGAACTAACCGGTCTTGGTTTACCCTCTGAAATGAAACAATATATTAAAAATGGTACTTGCCGACAAATGTCTCTCTGGAACCCCATTGATTTAGGATATTCATCCACTTATATCGCCTACAAATTAGTTAAGGGTGAATTCCAGGGCAAAGAGGGTGAAGTAATGAAAGTTGGCAGAATGGGAGAAATTAAGATAGGCCCGGATAATGTTGCTGTAATGAGTGAACCATTTATTTTTGAAAAAGATAATATAGATAAATTTGCTGAGATTTACTAATGGTTTACTCTTTGAATTAAAAAAATCTGTTGGATAAAGCGGGATTAATTATATCCCGCTTTATTTGTTAAATACCTTAAAATAAAGAAGAGAGATTTTAGTTCAATGAAGAGCTGTATTCTTGAAATGAAGGGGATTAAAAAATATTTTTATGGAGTTAAAGCACTTGATGGGGTAGATTTTCAAGTAAGAACCGGAGAAGTTCATGCTCTCATAGGTGAAAATGGGGCTGGAAAATCTACGCTAGTAAAGATTTTAGCCGGTGTGTATCAACCTACCGCTGGTACTATTATTCTTAACAATAAACCTACCCAATTTCCATCTCCCCAAATCTCACAACAGGCTGGGATATCTGCTATACACCAGGAAGCTACAATGTTCCTGGAACTTTCTATTGCCGAAAATATCTTCATGGGTCATCATATTAGAAATAAATCTAACGGTCTGCTTTCTTGGAAAGAAATGAAGAGTGAAACCCAGAAACTTCTCGATAAACTTGAATTGGATATCCATCCTGATACTAAAGTAAAAAATTTAAGTATTGCTCAAAGGCATATGGTGGAAATTGCCAAAGCACTCTCACTCAACGCAAAAATAGTCATTATGGATGAACCAACCTCTGCACTTACTCTTAAAGAAGTTGAATATTTATATAAAATTATTAGAAAATTGAAATCAGAAGGAAAAACCATCATCTTTATTTCTCATAAATTTGAAGAGGTTTTTGAAATTGCGGATTATTTTACAGTGTTGAGAGATGGGAAATATGTCGGAGAAGGAAGAATGGCGGATATTACCGTAGATAAAATTATCCAGATGGTAATTGGACGCAGTCTTGAACAAATGTATCCGAAAATAGAGGCAGAGAAAGGTGACATTATCCTGAAGGTCGAAAATCTTACCAAGATAGGTGTATTTAAAAACATATCTTTTAACTTGCATAAAGGCGAGATATTGGGATTTTTTGGATTAGTGGGAGCAGGGAGATCAGAAGTAATGCAGACCATTTTTGGAATTGATACCAAGACCTCAGGTGAAGTTTTTATAAATGGCGAAAAAATTAGTATTACCAATCCTTCAGATGCAATGAATCATAGTCTTGCTTATCTCCCCGAAGACCGACAGATACAAGGTGCTATTTTAGCTATGAATATTAGGGAAAATATTACTTTGCCGATAATAGATAGAATAAGTAGACATATTTTTTTAGATCGTAATAGGGAATTTGAAATTACTGATGAATATGGAAAAAATATAGAAATAAAAGCTTCAGGTTGGGAACAGTTGGTAGAAGACCTCTCAGGAGGTAATCAACAGAAGGTAGTTTTAGCTAAATGGATTGCCACCAAGCCAAGAATATTAATTATGGATGAGCCAACCAAAGGAATTGATGTAGCAACCAAAGCTACTGTACACAATTTTATTTCTGAACTTGCAAAGCAAGGGATTGCAGTAATTCTTGTTTCCTCTGAACTTCCTGAGATTCTCGGTATGTCTAATAATATTATAGTAATGCATGAAGGAGTTATCACTGCTAAATTTACTCGCGAAGAAGCAAATTCTGAAAAGATAATTAAAGCTGCAACCGGGAGTATTTCAAAGTGAAGGAATTTAAAAATGATGGAATTATTTAAGAAAAGAGAATTTAATCTTTTTGTTTTTATTTTATTTATCATATTTGGGGTTAGTTTGAGAACCCCCAGCTTTTTATATATTAACAACTTTATTGATGTGTTGAATGATACGGCAATTCTATCGATGGTGGCTATTGGACAGCTGATGATTATTGTGACAGGGGGCATAGATTTATCTGTCGGTTCCAGTCTCGCTTTAAGTGGTATGAGTGTAGCCCTTCTAAATCAATATCACCCTGGAATTCCTATCTTTATGATTATTTTGATTTCAATAGCCATTGGACTCCTGCTTGGTTCGATAAATGGCTTGTTGGTTTCCCAGGCTAAAATTCCCCCTATTATTACTACTCTTGGTACCATGAGTATATATAGAGGTTTGGTATTCGTACTTTGTAAAGGAACTTGGGTTAGCGCTCATGAGATGACCGAGGTTTTTCGGATGTTTCCCAGAAGAAGTTTTTTAGGTATATCCAGTCTTATATATCTATCGATACTAACAGTAGTATTATTTTTAATTTTTTTAAATTTAACTAGAACTGGAAGAGAGATTTACGGGGTGGGCGGCAATAAGATAGCCTCTCAATATGTGGGCATTAGCCTGAAGAAAATTCAATATATTGTCTTTACCTTATGCGGAGGAATTACTGGTCTTGCAGGATTTCTCTGGGTTGCCCGTTATGCCGCTGCCCAGAGTGAAACTGCTATCGGCTTCGAACTTCAGACTATTGCGGCTTGTGTAATTGGAGGGGTAAGTATTATGGGTGGTTCTGGGTCGATTATCGGTGTTGTACTGGGAGCCTTTTTTATGGGAATTGTTTATAATGCTCTGACTATGATTAATGTTTCACCCTTCTGGCAGATGGCGATTCAGGGCTTCATTATACTTTTTGCAATTATAATAAATACGGTTATGGATAAACGTAATCAGCAACTGATGTTAAGAAAGAGAAATTTTTATGAATAACAAAAATGAAAGTCTTGAAATTAAAAAAATAAGAAAAAATTATCTGGTAAATATTATATGGCAGTGGGAAATCATTCTTCCTTTTATTTTCATTATGGTTGTAATCATAAATTCAAATTTATCTCCTTATTTTTTAGATTATACCAATCTTATGAACACCACTTTTAATTTTATTGAGAAAGCTATCATTGCTCTTCCCATGATGTTTGTGATCATATGTGGTGATATTGATATTTCTGTTGCCTCTATTATAGCTTTATCTTCGGTTTTTATGGGTATGGCCTCCCAAGCCGGAGTGAATACTTTTGGGTTGGTTGTGATAGGACTTTTTGCGGGTTTGGCGGCAGGTTTTTTAAATGGTTTCATTATAACAAAATTTGGGATTCCTGCGATCGCTGTTACTCTGGGAAGTATGTCTTTGTTTAGAGGGATTGCTTATGTTATTCTCGGAGACAAGGCATTTACCAAGTACCCAACCTCTTTTGCTTTTTTTGGGCAGGGATACATAGGAAACACCATGATTCCTTTTGAATTGATCCTTTTTTTCATACTTGCTATAATTTTTGGTATCATTTTACATAAAACGACTATAGGACGGAAGGTATTTGCCATTGGAAATAATTCTACTGCTGCTCGTTTTTCAGGGATACCTGTAAACAGAGTACGTCTTGCTATTTTTACCGTTACCGGACTCTGTTCAGGATTAGCTTCAATCTTGCTAACTTCCAGAATCGGGAGTACACGTCCAAATATTGCTAGTGGTTGGGAGCTGGAGATTATCACCACAGTTGTGCTGGGTGGAGTAGCTATTACCGGCGGAAAAGGAAATATTTTTGGAGTAGTTATTTCCATTTTTATTATTGGATTTCTTAAATTCGGAATGGGCCTAATTAATATACCTGGCAAGGTAATGACTATTATTATAGGCTTATTATTAATTTTAGCAATTATGCTTCCCCAATTACTGGAAAGATTAAAACCTAAAAATAGTTTTGGGAGCAGGTTAATGAAAAGAGCAGTATTTAAAATGAAATTAAAGGTGGGCTATGAAGAAGAGTATAAAAAAAGACATAATGAAATCTGGCCTGAACTTAAAGAAGAATTATCCAGGGCGGGAATTTATGATTATTCCATATTTCTTGATAAAGAAACGCTTACTCTCTTTGCGGTGCAAAAATTAAAAGAAAATAATACAGTTGAAAAACTCCCCTCTAAAGAGATAATGAAAAAATGGTGGGATTATATGCAAGATATTATGGAAACTAATCCAGATAATTCCCCGGTTATCACCTCTTTGGAAGAGGTTTTTCATATGGATTAAATATATTTTTAAATAAATATATGAAGAGAAAATAATCAAAACAATTTTATTTATTCAAAAAAGTGAAAATTGATCATATAAGAGGTAGTTTCCTTTTAGAAAATATTTTACAAATAAAAGGACTTTTTTTTAAGACGTTACAGCATATAAGGTTAAGTACAAAAAAGCAATTCACTAGGGGGGAAGGGAAAATGAAAGAATGGCAAAATGTTCAGGTCGAGGCATTACATAAGTTAGTAAAACTGTCTAATAATTTAGGAAGAATAGACTATCACCTTGCCATTATTGGAGAGGGTAATACCTCAGCTAAAGTTGAGATAAAAGATGTCTCTGATAGTTTTTTTATAAAAGCAAGCGGGACACAGCTGGCCACTGTAACCGAGAATGATTTTATTCAAGTTTATTTTGCACCAATCGTGCAGCTTATTAATATGGAGAATCCGAATGCTAAAGAAATTAATTACATCTTTGAAAAAGCAAAAGTGGATAAAAAACATCTAGCAAATCCTTCTGTAGAAACCCTGTTGCATGCTATTTGCCTTAGCTTGGAGGGAGTAAATTTTGTTGGCCATACTCACCCCACTGCTGTAAATAGATTGACTTGTTCAAAGAGTTTTCCGGCGAATCTGAAAGGGAGAATTTATCCTGATGAAATTATACTATTGGGAAAAGAATCGATCTTCATTCCTTATACTGATCCGGGAGTTCAATTGGCGCAAAAAGTAAAAAAAGAAATTGAAATATTTTTAAAGAAACATGGAGAGAGGCCTAAATCTATCTATTTTCAAAACCATGGATTTGTTGCTTTAGGATCTACTCCGACCGAAGTAGAAAATATTACTTTAACTGCTGCTAAGGCAGCGGAAATTCGTTTTGGTGCATTACTTGCAGGAGGCATAAATACCCTTTCTAATGATATGGTAACACATATATCGGGAAGACCCGATGAAAAATATCGACAGAACCTGTTTAAAGAATAGAGTAATTTAAGTTGAAAAAAGTCAAAAAAGATTGATCAGTATTTTTCTTTGCTTAGAACTAAATTAAAAGGGGTAATAGTATGAAAAAGTTTGTAGCGATTGATCTGGGTGCCGAAAGCGGAAGAGTTATTGTTGGTGATTTATCAAAAATGGAATTAGTACATCGTTTCCCGAATTATTTAGTAAGGATTAAAGATAGTATTTTTTGGGATATTCTGGGACTATTCAATGAGATAAAGAAAGGTTTAAAAAAAGCTTTTAAAAAATATCCCCATCAAATAGCGAGCATTGGTATTGATGCCTGGGGAGTTGATCATGTTCTTTTGGATGATAATGGTGATCTTCTGGGGAATTCTTATCATTATAGAGACAATAGGACAGACCATATAATGGAGGAAGTTTTTAGGATAATACCCAAAAAGGAAATATTTTCCGAGACCGGCATCCAATTTATGCAGATTAATACCCTCTATCAATTATATTCATTTGCAAAGAAAAAACCTCAAATCTTTGAAAATACAAAATATTTCCTAACTATTCCTGATCTTTTAAATTATTGGCTAACTGGAATTATAAAAAATGAATATTCAATCACTACCACTACTCAGCTTTATAATCCTATAAAAAAGGACTGGTCAACCAAGATAATGGATAAGCTTGGATTTAGGAAGGAGATATTTGGAGAAATAATTTTGCCTGGAACAAAGATTGGGAGACTTTTACCGACTATTGTACGGGAAATTAGCGCAGGCTCAGAGGTTGTGATTATTGCTCCTGCCTGTCACGATACCGCTTCTGCAGTGGCTGCTATTCCCGTGAAAGATAATATTCAATATGCCTATATTAGTTCTGGAACCTGGTCTTTAGTGGGTATAGAAAGCCCTGAGCCAATTATTAATGAAAAGAGCTACAAATATAATTTTACCAATGAAGGCTCTGCGGATGGAGGCTTTAGATTTTTAAAGAATGTAACCGGATTCTGGATTATTCAGGAGTGTAAAAAATTCTGGGATGAGAAGGTAAAGTCATATTCTTATGATGAACTAACTGAAATAGCTTTAAAATATGGTCCTGCAAATTTTAGGATTGACCCTGATGACTCAAAATTCTTAAAACCCGGTTTGATTGATGATAATATGCCAGAAAGAATAAAAGCTTATTGCCGGGAAACAGGGCAAAAAGTACCAGAGACACCGGCAGAGATTACCAGAGGGATTATAGAGAGTTTAGCAGATAAATATACAAAAACGATTAAAATGATAGAAGAGATCACCGGTAAATCTATCAAAGAGATATATATCATAGGAGGGGGAAGTCGAAACAGTCTCCTATGTAAAATTGTTGCTAATGTAACAGGTCTGTCAGTTTTTGCAGGACCGGTTGAAGCAACTGCCATTGGGAATCTAATGATTCAGGCAAAATCTATGGGACAAATTAAATCAATTGTTGAGGGCAGAAAGATAATCAGGAAATCTTTTGATATTAAAAAATACTGTCCTGAAGAATAAGGATAAAATTAGTTAAATATAAATATTTAATTATTTTTAAAATACCAAATGATTATTTTATTGATATATTATTTAGAAAAACAGTAAAGTACACTAAGGAGGGGCTAAAATGGCTATAGCAGTACTTATGCCCAAACAAGGACAATCTGTTGAATCATGTATCATTATTAAATGGAATAAAAAAGAAGGAGACAAAGTAAAAGCTGAAGAGCCTATCTGTGAAGTAGAAACCGATAAAGCTGTTTTTGAAGTGGAGGCTCCTGAAACCGGAACAATATTAAGAATCTTTTATAAGGAGGGAGAGGATGTTCCAGTTCTTGATACTATCGCTATTATAGGGCAACCGGGAGAAAAAATTGACCATCTTATCCCCAAAAAAACTGTCTCCATTTCTAAGGGTGAATATATTGAAAAGCAAAAAGTCCAAGTCCCAGATAAAGCTTTTAAAAAAACAACACCTTCTCCTAAGACTGTATTAATATCCATTTCGCCGGTAGCAAGACTTTTGGCAGAGGAGAAAAGAATTGATTTTTCCCGGCTTACCGGTACAGGCCCGGGAGGAAGGATTATTAAGAAAGATATTGAAAAAGCAATATCTGAAGGTGAAGCACTTATTTCAAGTACGGTTAGTGAGAATTTTTCCGGTCCCGCTAAAGAGATTTTAGTTGAAGGAGTACGGAAGATTATCTCTGAAAGAATGCTAACTTCTTTGCAAAGCACTGCTCAACTTACTTTAAATACTTCTGCTGACGCTTCTAATTTACTGGCTGGTCGGGAATCGCTAAAATCCAGTGCCTCAATGAAAGAGCTAAGCAAAATTAATATCAATGATTTTCTGCTGTATATTATTGCTCACCTTCTTCCTGAATTTAAAAACATGAATGCTCATTTCTTGAAAGATAAGATACTTGAATTTGAACCAGTCCATCTGGGATTTGCAGTAGATTCCCCACGAGGGCTTATAGTACCGATCATTCATAATGCCCATCTCTTATCTTTGAAGGCGATCTCTCAAGAAGCAAGACGATTAAGTGCTGCCTGTCAAGAGGATACTATCTTACCGGATGAACTAAAGGGAGGGACCTTTACGGTCACCAATCTGGGAACAATGGGCATCGAAAGCTTTACTCCTATCTTAAATATTCCTCAGGTAGCAATTCTTGGTATATGCAATCTTTCTCTTAAACCATTATTAAAAGAAGATAAAATACAATTTATTCCTCACCTTGGTTTATCTCTTACCTTCGATCATAGGGCAGTAGACGGTGCTCCGGCAGCTAAATTCCTGCAGGAAATTATTAGGCGAATAGCAAATTTTAATTTGGACAATATAAAATTAGCCTAATAGAAAAATGAATGTGATTTTATCATGATGAGAAAATAGTAAGAAAACTTTTACAGAAAGGAGAAAGTTATGCCTAAATCTATTTTCATTGACCCCAAAGAAGTCAGAAAACCACAGATATTGAAAATAAATGACATTCCCCTAAATCAGTATAAACCGGATATAAAAAAAGAAATAAAGAAGTATGGAGAAGAAAAACTCCTCAAGGTTTACTATGATATGCTCATCATCCGAGAATTTGAATCCATGCTGAATGCGATAAAAACCCAAGGTTCTTATGAGGGGATTCAATATGATCACTTAGGCCCTGCTCATTTATCTATCGGTCAGGAGTCATCTGCGGTGGGTCAGTGTGTAAATCTTGGGATCGAAGATTTCATTTTCGGTTCTCATCGTAGTCATGGAGAAGTTTTAGCTAAGTGTCTTTCGGCAATAGATCAACTTGATGAGAATAAACTTCTTAAGATAATGAAATCTTATATGGATGGAGCTTGCTTAAAAGTAGTAGAAAAGGAACATAAAGGTAATATTAAATCGCTTGCTCAAGATTTTGTACTATACGGAGTTTTAGCAGAGATATTCGGGCGGGCTAACGGCTTTAATAAGGGTTTGGGAGGTTCGATGCATGTTTTTTTTGCACCCTTTGGCAGTATGCCCAATAATGCTATTGTCGGAGGTGCAGCGGATATTTCGGTAGGTGCTGCTCTTTTTAAAAGAATTAATCGAAAGCCAGGCATAGTAATCTGTAATATCGGAGATGGCTCTATGGGCTGTGGTCCGGTATGGGAAGCCATTATGTTAGCTGCAATGGATCAATACCGTACACTTTGGGATAAAGATCTTGGAGGTGCTCCCCCTATTCTGTTCAATTTCTTTAATAATTTCTATGGCATGGGTGGTCAGACCTCGGGTGAAACGATGGGTTACAAAATTCTTGCCCGGGTAGGAGCCGGGGTAAACCCTGAAAACTTGCATGTTGAACGAGTGGATGGATATAATCCTTTGGCAGTAGCTGATGCGATTGAAAGAAAGAAAAAAATCCTTCTTAAAGGAAAGGGTCCGGTTCTTCTGGATGTTATTACCTATCGAATTTCAGGTCATTCGCCCTCTGATGCATCATCGTACAGGAGCAAAGAAGAGATTTCAGCCTGGCAAGAGGTTGACTGCATTAAAGGATATGAAGATTACCTTAAACAAAACAGAGTAATAACCTCTTCTAAAGTAGAGTTCTTAAAACAGGAAGTAACTTGGAAAATTACGAAAGCCCTGAAATTAGCAGTATCTCAAGAAATCTCGCCCAGGGTAAAATCCGATTTTTTTGAAACAGTCATGTTTTCAAATCGGCACAAAGATAGAATGGAAAAACGAACACCAGAAGTACTCATTTCCCAAAAAGATAATCCCCGGGTTAGATCAATTACCCATAAATACCGTTTTGCTTTGGATGAAAATAATAAAGTTTACCCCAAAGTAAAAGTCTTTACTTATCGTGATGCCTTATTTGAAGCCATGCTCTATCGCTTTTATGAGGATCCAACAATGGTAGCTTACGGAGAAGATAATCGTGATTGGGGAGGGGCATTTGCCGTATATAGAGGGTTAACCGAAGCTCTTCCTTATCATCGATTGTTTAATACGACTATTTCTGAAGGAGCCATTGTAGGGTCAGCTGTAGGGTATGCTTTATGTGGGGGACGTGTAGTAGTAGAGCTGATGTATAGTGATTTTATCGGACGGGCAGGGGATGAACTTTTCAATCAGGTAGCTAAATGGCAGTCAATGTCAGCAGGTCTCCTTACTATGCCCCTTATCATTCGAGTATCAGTAGGGAATAAATATGGTGCCCAACATTCTCAAGAATGGACTAGCCTGCTTGCCCATATCCCTGGTCTTAAGGTCATGTTTCCTGCTACGCCTTATGATGCCAAAGGCATGTTAAATCTTGCTTTACACGGTACAGATCCGGTAGTATTTTTTGAAAGTCAAAGACTTTATGATATAGGAGAGTACTTTGTTCCCAGCGGAGTTCCCGAAGATTATTACGAAGTACCGGAAGGTGAGCCAATTATCAGGAAAGAAGGAAAAGATGTTACTCTTCTCACTATAGGGGCAACTCTTTACAAGGGAATGGAGGCTGCAGAAGAACTTGAAAAGAAATATAAAGTTTTGGCAGAAGTAATCGATTTGAGATTTATTAATCCCTTAAACTATGAATTGATTATCGAGTCTGTGAAGAAGACAGGAAGATTTGTGCTTGTTTCCGATGCTTGTGAACGAGGTTCTTTCCTTCATACTATTGCTTCAAATGTTTCCAGATTTGTTTTTGACTATCTTGATGGTCCTGCAGTGGTAGTTGGTTCCCGCAACTGGATTACCCCTGCCGCTGAAATGGAATCTAGTTTCTTCCCCCAGAAAGAGTGGATTATTGATGCGATTCATGAACGTCTTTATCTTTTAGAGGGGCATCAAATAACCACTGATCAGTCTACAACCGGGCAGATTAGAAGAAATAAACTGGGGATATAAGATTTTTATTAAAGATTAAAATTAGTTCGAGATAAAAAGATGAAGGATAAAATTATTCAAGAAATAAATGGTAGTAATAAAAAGTTCAGACTTTATGGATTGGAAAAAATCTATAAATTAAGAGAAAAAGAAAAAGAACAGTTCAAAAAAACAGAAGAAGTAAATAATCATATACATACTATCTACTCTTTTAGTCCTTATTCACCTTCTATGGCTGCTTATTTAGCTTGGAAAGTGGGTCTTCAATCTGTAGGGATTATGGATCATGATTCTGTTTCCGGCTGTAAGGAGCTGATAGAAGCATGCAAGATATTAGGTATTGCCTCAACTGTAGGATTTGAATTACGGGTAAATTTTTCCGGAACTCGTGTTGAAGGAAGAAAACTGAATAATCCTGATTCTAAAAATATAGGCTATATTGCTGTTCATGGTATCCCTGAAATAGGGATAGCAAGAGCTATGAAATTTTTAGATCCAATACAGATAGCTCGCAATAAGAGAAACAAAAAAATGTTAGCTAAACTGAATCAGTTGATTAAAAGTTATGGAATAGAGGAGATTGATTTTAAGAAAGAGGTTTACAGAATTTCCCAGGCGAAAGAAGGCGGTAGCATAACTGAACGTCATATTCTTTATGCTTTTGCTAAAAAAATTATTAAAAAAATAGGAAAAGGGGAAAAACTTATTGCCTTCTTAAAAGAGGATTTTAGTATGGTGCTTTCCAAAAAAGTGGAAAAATATCTCTTCGATACCCATAATCCATTTTATTTATATGACCTTTTGGGAATATTAAAGAGCTCTTTTTTAGATAAAATTTTCATTCAACCGGAGTACGATGAATGCATATCTGTATATGAAACAGTGAAATTCAGTCATTCTATAAACGCTATCCCCGCTTATGCTTATTTAGGGGATGTGACTGAATCGCCCACCGGTGATAAGAGAGATGAAAAGTTTGAAGATGATTTCTTGGGAGAACTGATTCCTGAATTAAAAAAAATAGGTTTTAAGGCAATTACTTATATGCCACCACGTAATACCCTAAGCCAACTTTTACGTTTGCAAAGACTCTGTAAAAAATATGAACTTATGGAAATAAGTGGTGTGGATATAAACAGCCCACGACAATCTTTTAATTACCCCATCATTCTAAGGCCAGAGTTTGCTCATCTAATTGAAGCAACCTGGGCTCTTATTGCCCATGAAAAACTGGCGAATTATGATGAAAAATATGCTTTATTTAATCATAAAAATCCCTTAAAAAGTAAATCATTACAAGAAAGGATTACCATATATAGTGAAATTGGCAGGAAAATAGATGTTCGACACCCTGAACTTGGTTATCAACAAATAAATTTTTAAAATAATGTTTTGATATTATTACTCGGAGGAGAAAAATGAAGAAAATTTACATAGAAACTATTGCTCCGCTTTTACGCGGGTTAACCTTTGATGGGGAAAAAGGAAATATTATTATTTTTGAAGATAGTCCAAAAAAAATGAACGTTGCTTTTAACAAGATCAAATCAGATAGAATAATACCTCTTTATTTAAAAGAAATTAAAAATAGCCATCAACTAAACCAAGGAAAACTTGTAGAAAAAATAATTCCTTCTATTCTTCATAAGTTCCAAGATTATATCAAGAAAAATAAACAAAAACCAAAAATCGTAATTCTGGAAAATATTGGTGTATTTTACCTGGGAGAATCTTATGAGCAGGCAGCGAATATAAAGAATGGTTTTAATGATGTCCAAAAAGAAATAATAATTACAAGTAAAATCACTAAACTTGAAAGTTCTACAGAGAATAAAAATTCTGAAACAATAACTGATTATAACTGCAATCGAAGTTTGGAAAAGAATCATCATGGCGGAAGATTATATAGAAATCAGATAATAAGAAACAAAATAGCAGTAGTTACCGGAAGCGCTCAGGGTTTTGGAGAAAGCATAGTAAGAGAGTTGACAAAATTAGAATGCTTGGTATTTATTGCCGATATTAATCTAAAGGGAGCTAACCGGTTAGCAGGGGAGCTAAATAATGAATACAAAAGGAAAATCGCTTTCCCTATAAAAGTAGACGTAGGAGATGAAGATTCTGTTAAAGAAATGATGTTCGAGATTATAAAAAAAGTTGGTGGTGTTGATATTTTTATAAGTAATGCGGGGGTATTAAAAGCTGGCAGTATAAAAGAAATGGAATTAAGTGAATTTGCTTTTGTCAATAAAGTGAATTACTTTGGTTATTTTCTATGTGCAAAACATGCTTCCAAAATTATGGCACTTCAAAATATACCTACCCAAAAATATTTTACCGATATTATTCAAGTAAACTCCAAATCCGGGCTTGAAGGTTCAGATAAAAATAGTGCTTATGCGGGAAGTAAATTTGGAGGTTTAGGTCTTACACAGAGTTTTGCTTTAGAGCTTATTGCGGATAATATTAAAGTAAATGCCGTTTGTCCGGGAAATTTCTTTGAAGGCCCTCTATGGGCAGATCCGGAAAATGGTCTTTTTATCCAATACCTTAGGACTGGGAAAGTTCCGGGCGCAAAGACCCTTGAAGATGTGAAGAAATTCTACGAATCAAAGATTCCCATGAGGAGGGGTTGTACTGGTGAGGATATTATAAAAGCTATTTATTATATCATCGATCAAAAATATGAAACAGGCCAGGCCATACCGATAACCGGTGGTCAGGTCATGCTGAAATAAATTATTTAAATTTTAGGGAGCGGTGATAATGAGGACTAAAGCAGTAAGACTATATGGAAAAAATGATTTGAGGTTGGAAGAATTTGATCTCCCAGCAATGAAGAATGACGAAATTATTGCTCATATTATTTCCGACAGTCTTTGCATGTCTTCTTATAAAGCGGTAGTTCAAGGAGCTGGCCATAAGAGAGTGCCACACAATGTGGCGGAAAATCCAGTAATAATCGGTCATGAATTTTGTGGCGAAATTATTGAAGTTGGTAAAAAATGGCAACATAAATTCAAAAAAGGTCAGAAGTTTGCTATTCAGCCTGCTCTAAATTATCAAGGGAGTCTTCATGCCCCCGGTTATTCTTTCCCTTATGTAGGTGGAGATGCTACCTATATCATTATACCCAATGAAGTGATGGAGATGGATTGTTTATTAGAATATAAGGGGGAAGCCTTTTACGGCGGATCTCTAGCTGAACCCATGTCCTGCATCATAGGCGCTTTTCATGCTGCCTATCATACTATCCAGGGTCAGTATATTCATCATATGGGTATTGTAAAAAATGGAAATGTGGCAATTTTAGCCGGAGCGGGGCCAATGGGTCTTGGAGCAATAGATTATGCCTTGCATAGTGATAGAAGACCTAAATTATTAGTAGTAACTGATGTTGATAAAACAAGATTGGAAAGGGCTTCCTCAATTCATACCGTGAATGAAGCTAAAAAGAAAGGAGTTGAATTAAAATATATAAATACTAAAGGTATGGAAAATCCAGAAGTCTCCCTTATTTCCGTAGCTCAAGGGAAGAAATATGATGATGTATTTGTTTTTGCACCGGTCAAAGAAGTAGTAGAACAGGGTGATAGAATTTTATCAAAAGATGGTTGTTTAAATTTTTTTGCTGGTCCAAGCGATCCTGAGTTTTCAGCAATGCTTAATTTTTATAATGTCCATTATGCTTCGACTCATATTGTCGGAACTAGTGGGGGGAATACTCAAGATATGATTGAGTCTCTGGAGATGATGAGAAAAGATCTCATAAACCCTGCTGCCATGATTACTCATATCGGTGGATTAAATTGTGTGGTGAATACTACTTTAAATCTTCCTAAAATACCCGGTAACAAAAAGTTGATTTATACTAATATCGAAATGGAACTAACAGCAATTTCCGATTTTAAGAAAGAGGGAAAAATTAATCCCTTATTTACTCAATTGGCGAAGATAGTAGAAAAGAGTAATGGTCTATGGTCGGCAGAAGCTGAAAAATACTTACTTGAAAAAGCAAAACACATATAGTGGATTCAAATCGTAAGCACTATTTTGATCAAAATAATGTTTTATGTTTTATTTTATGTACTATTTTTAAATAATATTGTGATAAAGTTAACTTTTTTAATTATTTTATTAAAAAAAAGAGGGTTTTATTTAGATATGTCGTATATGAAAAATAGATATGAAATAATAAAAAGCAAAAAGAAGGAAATAAAAAATATATAATTAGATCAATTTATTTATTTAATTTGCCTAAAAGAGTGCAATATTGAATTTTTAAAGGTCTCCAATCTATACGAAAAAAGAAAAGAATTTTAAAAACCCCAGAAAAATTTAAATGTTCCAGAGAGCTTTTTAAATGTTTTTTAATTAACAATATTATCGGTATAAGCAAAAATTATAAAAATTAGGAGGAAAAGAAATGGAAATTAAAGTAAAGTATCCCACAAAGGATAATTTCACCAAGTTTGGTACCATAGTAGTCCCTTCATTTAAAGAATCTCCTGCCACCTTTTCAGAAAACCACAATTACTGGCATAATGTAGCCGACATTTCTCAGTTAGGGGAAGAGGGTGTTGTAGGATTTTTAGAAATAAAAAGGAAGAGAAGAGAATTTATACTGGATAAGATTGAGAGACATCAAAATTCATTGGAAGCTTTTATTCCTACATCAGGAGTCGGTATCTTTTGTCTGGCTCCCGCAACTCCTGACAAAAAAGTTCCGGATATAGATTCTATTGAAGCTTTTTGGATAGACGGTACTGCTTCTTTTTTCTTAACTCCGGGAGTATGGCATTGGCTTCCCTTCACTATTACTCCTGAAATGAAATTTACCCTTCTTCTTAAAAAACCTACCGTAGAAAAAGATTTGGAGATAGTAGATCTACCGGAAAAAGTAAAAATTGTTCTAACAAAATAATTTTAGGAGGCAGGAATGGAAGCTTTAAGATTAGAAAATGTTTATAAAAAATATGGGAAAAATGAAGCGATTAAAAATCTAAATTTTTCCTGTGAAGAGGAAGAATTATTTGTTTTACTCGGACCTTCAGGAGCAGGAAAAACTACTACACTAAAATTGATTAGCGGATTGGAAGAGGTTACAGAGGGGAAAATATTTCTTAGAAACAGGTTAGTAAACCAACTGGAACCTAAGGACAGAAATGTTTCTATGGTTTTCGAAGATTATGCCCTTTATCCACACTTAACTGTTTATAAAAACATTAGTTCACCATTAGAGGCTATAAATCTGCCTAAAGATAAAATCGATAAAAAAGTAAAAGAAATTGCGCATGTTTTGCAAATTGAAGAACTTCTTTCAAGACTTCCTTCAATGATTAGCGGAGGTCAGAAACAAAGAACAGTGTTAGCCAGATCATTGGTTAAAAAAGCCAATGAATATTTAATGGATGAACCTATAGCTCATTTAGATGCAAAATTACGATACCAAATGCGGGGAGAATTTAAGAGGATTCAACATATACGTAAAATGAACATACTTTATGCAACCCACGATTTTAGAGAAGCACTTTCCTTGGGTGACAAAGTACTGATTTTAGATAAGGGAGTAACTCAACAGATTGGTACCCCACAAGAGATTTTTAAGAAGCCTGCGAATATTTTTGTAGCAAATTTATTGGGAGATCCTCCCACAAATTTAATCGAAGGAATTCTAAAAGCAAAAGACGGACAATATTTTTTCCAGATTGGGGATGTCTCCATATCTTTATCAAAATCTTTGGCCGATAAGCTTTTATTGAAAATGAATCAAGAGAAATTAATTATTGGAATCAGACCTTTTGATCTGCATTGTGTTTTAAAACAAAAAGAAAATGCAAAAATTATCAATACAGAGGTGTACGTTAGTGAAATTGCAGGACATTATAACATCATTTCAATTAAATTGAATAATACTATCATTAAAATTAGGGAAGAAAAATCCTTTAAAGCATCTTTGGGGGATAAGATATCCGTAGATTTTAAGGAGGAAAAACTTGATTTCTTCGATGCTATTTCGGGAAATAGAATTTTCTAGGAGGCAAAATTGTGGAAAAATTAGAATTAAAAAACGTATATAAACACTACGTACAAGGAACTGTGGAGGCTGTAAAGGATTTGAATTTATCTCTTAAAAGTGGGGAGCTTTTGGCTATATTGGGACCTTCGGGTTGTGGCAAATCCTCCACGCTTAGGATGATTGCTGGTATAGAGGATATCACTAAAGGAGAAATTTACCTTGACGGGGAAATTATAAATTGGTTATCTGCAAAAGAAAGAAATATTGCCTTGGCTTTTGAAACTTATGCTTTATATCCTCATCTTAGTCTTTTTGAAAATATCGCTTTTCCCCTTCGAATAAGAGGAAAAAGAGATCAAGAAGTGAGAAAAGAGGTCAAGAAAATAGCTGATATACTTGATATTACAAACGTTTTAGGCAAACTTCCTTCTGAGGTGAGCGGAGGACATCAACAGCGAACCTCTTTAGCACGTGCATTGATACGCCCCGCCTCTCTTTATCTTTTAGATGAACCACTTTCTCATTTAGATACCCAACAAAGAACGGAATTTAGAGTACAGATAAAAAGAATTCAAAAAACCCAGAATCTTACTATGCTTTTTGTTACTCATGATCAATTGGAAGCTTTAGCTTTAGCTGATAGAATAGCTGTTTTAAACTTAGGGGTTTTACAACAAATCGGAACACCAGAAGAAGTATATGAGTATCCCGAGAACCTTTTTGTAGCAGACTTTGTGGGAGAACCACCGATGAATTTTATAAAAGCCACTCTAGTAAGAGAAGAAAATGAATATATGGCAAAATTATATAATCAAAAATTGAAGATTCCCGAAAACTATAAAGATTCTATAGAAAAATTTTACCAGGGAGATGTCATTGAGATAATGCTGGGGATTAGGCCTATTTATATCTATATTTCTGAGCCTACCGAAGGTCAGACAGTAAGTGGAGAAGTATATGTCTTTGAAGATATCGGTGAGTCCGGTATATTAACCGTGCAGATTGGTGATGCTTTAATCAGAGTCGAGCTTAGCCCGGGGTATTCTTTTAAATTAGGTGAGAAAGTAGACATTACTTTTGACTTAGAGAAAATTCTTATATTTAATCCCACTACCGGAGAAAGAATTAAAGCAAATTACTCCTAATCCGCAATATAAAAAGTAAAAGGAGGTGATAAAGTATTCATAGTCTGCAAGGATACATACTATACCCGTAAGGGTGTAGGGTTCAATAAAAAGTTAAATTATTTTTTAGGAGGTTTACTAATGAGAAAAATATATTTGTTTATTTTAATTACTTCATTGTTATTAGTTTTTTCTTGCTCTATGCTGGTTCAAGCTCAAGCAAAATTTAACAATGTTACCATTACTGCTTTCTGTGACGCAGGACATAATGCTCGTCCTTTTGAATGGTATGCTGATGAATTTGCCAAGGCAGGAATCAAGGTGAATGTAGTTACTGCGCCTTTTGCTAATGTCTATGAAAAGCTAACCAGTGAATTTATTGCCGGTACGGGAGCTTATGATTTAGTTGTGCTATTCCCGATGTACCTGGGTGAATTTGCAGGAATGGGATATCTCAAACCTTTGGATGAATATGCGAAAAAATATGATCCTCGTTTAGATGATATCGCAGCAGGTTTCTTAAAACTTTATGACTATTATGGGGGCAAGTTATATACTCTCCCCTATGATGGAGATGTTTTAAGTCTTTACTTCCGTAAAGATTTATTTAATGATGAGACAGAGAAAAGTAATTTTAAAAAAATGTATAATAAGGAACTTGCTCCTCCAGAAACCTGGGATGAAGTATTGGATGTAGCTGAATTTTTCACCAGAAAGACCGGGGAAACCTTAGCAGGGAAGGTATTAGATTCAGATTTCTATGGCTTTGCCTTCCTAGCTCAAAGAGGTGGTTTCGCTTATGCTTGGTGGTTAGCAGAATTTGCCAGTCGAGGTGGGAAATATTTTGATCAAGATATGAATGCTATGATAAATACGGAAGAAGGAGTGATTGCCCTACAAAGATTAGTAGATCTTCTCCCTTATTGCCCACCGGACGTTCTTTCTTATGGGTATGATGAGTTAACCAATGCTTTAATCTTAGGAAGAACAGCTATGTGTTTACAATGGCCTTGTAACTGGAAGAAGGGTAATGATCCTGCTCAATCAAAAATTGTAGGAAATGTCGGGGTTACCCATGTTCCGGGAGTCATGAAAGATGGAAAGCTGGAATACCGTGCTCCTATGCCTTGTGGAAGAACTCTAGCTGTAGCCAAAGATAGCAAGAATCCGGAGGCAGCTTACTATGTAGCTAAACTTCTTTCTGATGATTTTTCCTTAGCTGATGTTTCTACTCCCGAGACTGGTCTTGATCCATTTAGAAAATCTCATTTCAGTAATCCGGCAGCTTTCTCAGCATTTGGACCAGAAAAAGAAGCTGCAGAGTATTTGGCTGCTATTGCGAATAATTTAACTTATGGCTTTCCTGATTTAAGTTTGCCTGGTACTGCACAATATCTCGATGTATTAGAAGTCAATTTGGGCAAAGCATATACCAAAGAATTATCGCCAAAAGAAGCTCTGGATGCCACTGCAAAAGAATGGAACAGTATTACCGATAGTTTAGGAAAAGCAAATCAAATTAAAATTTACAATGAACTCTTAGTAGGCTGGAAAGAAGTAGGATTAATTGATTAAGGATTAGAGCTTTTATTGTTCCATGTTCTTTTTAGGGGAACGGGAGGTTCTCGTTCCCCTATTAAATTTAAAGTGAGAAAGAGGGATGTATATGAAAGAAATATCGACCAATATTCTAATTGGAAGAAATAGTTTTGCAAAAAGGATAACCCTACCTTCAATTATCATCCTGGTGGTTACCGTTGTAGGACCTTTGGGATTTTTACTCTACGCAAGCTTTTTTGACTGGAGCCTTACAGTGCCTGTTCCCCCACGTTTTGCCTGGTTTTACAATTTCGGATTAGTGTTTAAAGATGCGAGATTTTGGAATGCTTTTAAAAATACTTCAGTATTAATGATAGCCGGAATAGTTGCCCAATCTATATTAGGATTAATCCTTGCCTTTCTTCTTAATAGAAATTTTAGATTTAAAAAACTTGCAATAACCATTTTAGCTTTACCTATAATGGTTACCCCGGTAGTGTTGGGGTTTAACTGGAGAATAATATTTCACGAACATTATGGTCCTCTGAATTACATTATTCGATTTTTAGGCGGAGCTGGATCATCTTGGATTGCTGATCCGAAATTAGCTCTATTTTCAATTTTTTTAGTTGATACCTGGCAATGGACTCCCTTTGTAACTTTAATTTTACTTGCCGGATTGCAATCTATTCCACATCAAGTCTATGAAGCGACTGATGTCGATGGTGCAACGGGGTGGCAGACCTTTTGGCGTGTTACTTTACCTCTTCTTCGTCCTATGTTCGTTCTAGTAATTCTTTTTAGGACCATTTGGATTTTTAAGATTTTTGACCCGGTGTATATTCTTACCGGAGGAGGTCCTGGTATTACCACCGAAACACTTAGTTTATACACCTACATCAGTTGGGTAAAATATTGGAAAGTGGGCTATACTTCAGCCTTAGCATTAGTTCAATTAATAATAATGACTATTATTGCCACGATCTTTGTTAGAAAGGTTATGCAAAGGAGGAGAGTGTAAATGGGTATGAATGATAAAAAATTAAAAGAATTTAGGCAAAGAGAAAAAAGGAAAAAATTACGCACTTGGTTTCAAAACTTATTACTTACTTTTTTTGTTCTACTTTTTGGTTTTCCCATTTATTGGATTTTTATAGGGGCTTTTAAGGAAAAAGGAGAATTTTTCCATTATCCTCCCATTTTTTGGATTACTCATTTTAAATTTGATAATTTTACTCGTGCACTTTCTTTGGGTGGTTCAAAAGGAACAGTAGATAGTCTTATTGTAGCCTGTATCGGTACTGCTTTAGTGGTTGTTCTCGCCCTTTTTGCCGGTTACGGATTAGGAAGATTTAAATTTGGAGGACCAAATTTATCTTTTTTTGTTCTTTCTCTACTCTTTGCACCACCTATCATCGCTGTATTACCTCTGTTTAATATTTTTAGATATTTAAGGATAGTGGATACCTACTTTGCTTTGATATGGTCTTATTTATTGATCAATTTGCCTTTTGCTATATGGCTAATTAAAGGATTTATTGAAGACCTACCCGAGGAGATCGAGTTTGCGGCTTTAGTGGACGGTTATTCTCGTTTTGGGGCTTTTCGGAAAGTTACCTTTCCCTTAATTATTCCCGGAGTGGTAGTATCAGCACTATTTGTATTTGTTTTTGCCTGGAATGAATTTCTTTTTGCCCTTATGTTTACCAGATCCAATGTAAGAACTCTACCGGTAGTTCTTTCAGAGTTAATCGGGGGTCATGGAATTCAATGGGGAGAATTATCGGCTCTTTCTCTGGTTGCAATTATCCCCGGAGTTATCTTGGTAGTATTTTTCCAGAAATATTTAGTAAGAGGTTTGACCTTTGGAGCGGTAAAAGGATAGTTTATGGAGGTGATTCGTTTGAAAAAAAATAAGATTGTAATTGTGGGAAGTTATAATACTGATTTGATGTCCAAAACTCCCTGGCTTCCAAAACACGGAGAAACTGTGTTGGGAGGGCCATTTAAATTAGGCCCTGGAGGGAAAGGATCAAATCAAGCTGTGGCGGCGGCAAGATTAGGTGCCGAAGTTTGTTTCGTCGGTTGTGTAGGGGAAGATTATTTCGGGGAGATTGCCCGAAATAATTTTATAAAAGAGAGGATCAACATTGACTATCTTAAGGTAAGCAAAACTCAACACACGGGAATGGCTTTTATTTTAGTAGATGATAAAACTGCTGAAAATATGATAGTAGTAGCTCCTGGGTCTAACATGGAAATAGATATTCAATTGGTAGAAAATGCCCGAGATCTCATTATGAGTGCAGATATAGTACTACTGCAGTTAGAAATTCCGGTGGAAATCGTAGAACATGTTATAAGCCTGGTGTATAAATCTAACCATACTATTTCTATTCTTAATCCTGCTCCGGGGAAGAAATTAGAGAAAGATATTTTAAAGAAAGTATCTTTAATCACTCCCAATAGAAGTGAGTTAGAGCTTATTACTAATCGAAATGTTAATACAATTGAAGAAGCTGAAAAAGCTGCAAAAGAAATGATATCTGCTGGAGTAAAAGATGTGGTGGTTACTCTGGGTAAAGAAGGAGCTTTAGTAGTAAATTCTAAAAAGATTACCCATGTACCTACTTTCCAGGAAGTAAAGATTGTGGATACTACGGGAGCAGGAGATGCTTTTAATGGAGGCTTGGCTATTGCTCTTTCTGAAGGAAAGAATTTAGTGGATGCGACTTATTTTGCCAATGCTGTTGCCAGTCTCAATGTAACCAAAATTGGTACTGCTCCTGCTATGCCTTATCGCCAGGAAGTGGAAGAATTTTTAAAGAATCATTCTCAATAAAACAGAAAACAAAGATATATTCTAAAGAAAGGAGGAATAGGGTTATTTATCCTGATTAAAATGAGAGATTATAAAACAAGTTATAAAATATTAAAATCCTCTTTGGAAGAGAAGGGAATTAATGTAAGTAAAATTGAGAAAAAGTTAACGGAATTAAAGATTGAAACTCCAAGTTGGGGTTATTCAGATTCAGGAACTCGTTTTGCAATTTTTAAGCAAAAAGGAGCTGCTAATAGTGTAAGGGAAAAAATTCAGGATGCAGCAGAAGTACATAAGATCACCGGCATATGTCCGTCTATAGCTTTACATATCCCTTGGGATATCACTGATAATTGGCATGCTCTTTTAGAATATTCTCTTTCTTTGGGAATAAAACCGGGAGCTATAAATCCCAATTTATTTCAAGACCCGGATTATAGATTGGGGAGTCTTTGTAATCCTGATAAAAAAGTGAGAAAAAAAGCTATCAATCATGTTCTGGAGTGTATCAATATTGCCAAGACACTTAAATCCAAGGATATTTCTCTCTGGTTAGGCGATGGAACCAACTATCCCGGGCAGGATGATATAAGAGAGAGAAAGCATAGATTAGAAGATAGTTTGAAAGAAATTTATGATAATTTACCAGATGATATGCGAATACTTATAGAATATAAATTTTTTGAACCATCTTTTTATAATACCGATATACCTGATTGGGGTAGCGCATATAATTTGTGTTTAAAATTAGGGAATAGGGCGATGGTATTGGTTGATTTAGGACATCACGCTTTAGGCACCAATATAGAACAGATAGTAGCCTATCTTTTAGATGAGGAAAAGTTGGGAGGATTCCATTTTAATAATAAAAAATATGCTGACGATGACCTAACTGTGGGCTCTATAAATCCTTATGAATTTTTCCTTATTTTCAATGAACTGGTATCAGCAGAAGAGGATGGAATAAAAGCCAACATAGCTTATATGATAGACCAATGTCACAATCTTAAGCCAAAAATTGAAGAAATGATCCAAAGTGTTGTAAATATTCATAAAATCTATGCAAAAGCTCTCATTGTAGATAGAAGATCTTTGAAAAAATTCCAACAAGATGAAGATATAATTATGGCGGAGAAGGTGCTCACTGAAGCCTTTGAAACTGATATAACACCTCTTTTATTTAAAGTAAGAGAGGAGATGAAGGTTCCTTTAAATCCTCTTGAATTTTTTAGAGAGTGTGGATATTTGGAAAAGATTCAAAGGAAAAGATAATTTTTTTATTTTAACTTCTTTAGTAATCCGTTAATTTTTCAGCCTACCCAACAACAATTTTTAAATATCTTTGCAGAGATTTAAAAATTATAAAAAATATTAATTGTTTTATAAAAAATAACCAAAAAGTATTGACATGAAAAAAATAGTATGTTAAAATGTTAAAAAAGTAAAAAAATTTGTCAGAAAAATAACATTAAGGAGGTAAAAAGAAAGATGGACGTTTATACAGATGCATTGGGAATGATCGAAACAAGAGGTTTTGTAGCAATGGTAGAGGCAGCAGATGCGATGTTAAAGGCAGCCAGGGTAGATTTGGTAGGCTATGAAAAAATTGGTGGTGGGTACAATACTGCTATTGTACGTGGCGATGTAGCAGCTGTTCGAGCTGCCCTTGATGCCGGAAATGCAGCAGCCCAAAAAGTTGGTGAAGTAATTTCTGTTCATATTATTCCACGGCCACACAGTAATGTAGATAGTGTTCTCCCTTTGGGCAGAGGTCCGAGTAAAAACAAAAAAGATAAAATGAGTACTGATTAATTGATACATTCATCATACGGGAGGAAAAAATATGATACTGGCAAGAGTAGTGGGTACAGTGGTATCAACCAGGAAAGAACCGAAAATTGAGGGCATAAAATTTTTACTTCTGGAGAAAATTAATCCTACCAACATGCAGGGGAAAGGCGATTATCTGGTAGCAATGGATAGTGTGGGAGCAGGATTAGGGGAAATAGTCTTTTTTGTGGCCGGAAGTAGTTCCAGGATGACGGCAACTACCGAAGGAAAACCGAGTGATGCAACAATAATATCTATCGTTGATTCTATAGATATTAAAGGAGAATATGTATACAAAAAATAATAAAATTGTTTAGAGATCTTCCTTTTTTGTAGGGGTTCGATTTATTGGACCCGCCACAATGAGAACGGATCGGATAAATTCAACCCCTATTTAAAAAAACATTAATTTATAGCAAAAAGTTTTCAATTTTAAACTAACCACTAAGGGCTCGATTATTCAATAACGTCTAGTTTGTTTATTCCTAAAATTTTAAGAAATTAATAAAAAGAGGTTAAGATGATATTTGGTAAAATTGTGGGGACTGTAGTCAGCACCCAAATGGATGAAGGAATAAAAGGAAAGAAGTGTCTTCTTGTTCAAACTTGCAACCATAAAGGGCAAACAGATGGTAATTATCTGGTTGCTGTAGATCTGGTCGGAGTAGGAGTAGGAGAGATAGTGATTATTTCTCAGGGAAGTTCTGCTAGACAGACGGAAATTACCCATCAAAAACCAGTCGATTGCGTCATTGTAGGAATTGTCGATATGGTAGAAGCATACAATAAAATTGTTTTTAAAAAATAGGCGAATAGTCTATAAGAAGGGGAATAATTTATGGCACTTGAAAATGTGCTCAGAGATATGGGAGTAGTAGGAGCTGGCGGTGCTGGTTTTCCTACTCATATTAAAGTTGCCAATAAATATGATGTAGTCATTGGAAATGGAGCAGAATGTGAACCTCTTCTTTATAATGATAAATATATTATTGAAAGACAGGGAGAAGAGGTAATAAAAGGTTTAGAGTTAATTATACAATTGACTGGTGCAAAAAAAGGGGTCATTGCCCTGAAAAAAAAATACCTTTCTATTGCGGGAAAATTAAACAAAGCTATAAATGGAAAGAAAAATATATCACTATTCCTTCTTAAGGATTATTATCCAGTTGGTGATGAGTTCATTCTGGTACAGGAAATTACCGGTAAAGTTATTCCGGAAGGGGGTATTCCTCCGGATATAGGTTGTTTGGTAAATAATGTAGAGACCTTGAGAAATGTGTCTATGGCAGAGAAAGGTAATGCAGTAACCAGAAGGACACTCACCTGCATAGGAGAAGTAAAAAAGCCGAGTATCATCATTGCTCGGATTGGTACTTCTTTCCGGGAAGTTATCAATCTTTGTGAACCTACCTTGGAAGATTTTGTAGTTATTGTGGGGGGACCTATGATGGGCAAAGTAGTCTTTGACCTTGATTCACCGGTCACTAAAATTACCACCGGGATTTTAGTTTTACCTCGAGACCACCCCTTAGTTTTAAGGAAGACCTTAAGAATTGAATATATTATCAAGCAAAGTAAAGCTGCTTGCTGTCAATGCAGTTATTGTACCGACTTATGCCCTCGTTATTTATTAGGTCATGAGCTTTATCCCCATAAGATTATGAGACAGATAAACTTTGGACTCGATATTCCTTACGAAATGATTCAAAATGCTTTTCTATGCAGTGAATGCGGGCTTTGCGAGGTGTTCGCTTGTCCGATGGAATTATCCCCTCGCATTATCAATCAAAAAATTAAGGAAAATCTTCTGGTATCCGGCTATCAAGCCAAGTTTTCGGAGAAAAAAGAAAGTCCAAGAGAGCAGCAAGATTACAGAAAAATACCCAGTTCGAGGATTAAAAACCGCTTGAGATTAGAAAAGTATGATGAGGATGATCGACATCCATTACCAGTAATGGAAAATGATCCCGATCAGGTGGAGATTTTGCTCAAACAACACACGGGCGTTCCTTCGAAACCTGTAGTGAAAGTTAATGAACAAGTAAACGAGGGTGATCTTATTGCAGAAATTCCTGAAGGGAAATTGGGTGCTCGGTTACACGCGAGCATTAAAGGTAAAATAATTTATATTGACGAGCAAAAGATTATTATTAAAAAATAATGATGAAAGATAGGTAAGATATGGATATAATCGTTCTTGGAGTATTAGAATTTAACAGTATAGCAGTCGGAATAAAGGCTTTAGACGGCATAGTAAAAGCTGCCTCGGTAAAAGTAATAGATGCCAGGACGATTTGTCCGGGAAAATTTGTCATTCTTTTTACCGGTGATGTGGCAGCAGTTGATGCTTCCCTTACCGCTGGTAAGGAAATTGGAGAAGGTTATATCGTTGATGAATTATTTATTCCCAATTTACATTCTCAAATTATTCCGGCAATTGTCGGTACGGTTGAATGTAAGATTTGGGATGCAGTAGCTGTAGTAGAATTTTTTTCAGTTGTTGCCAGTATTGAGGCTGCCGATATAGCTGCCAAAACTGCTAATGTTTTAGTTAACGAGATTAGATTGGCTGCAGGGATGGGTGGTAAATCTTATATTAAAATGATTGGTAATATAGACGAGGTGGAAGCTGCAGTCAGGGCAGCGGTAAAGACCATAAGTGAGAAAGGTCTGATTTGTAAAGAGGTCATTATCCCCAACCCTCATCCGGAGATTAAACCTTATTTTATTTATTAAAGATAAAAAAGAGATTTACACATAGGTGGTAAATGATGGAAATAAACGAAAAAGATTTAAAATCAATCATTGAAAGCGTACTTAATAAATTAGAAGATACAAAAAGTGATAAAGCAATATCAAATGATTCGTTAAACAGGCCTTTTTCTGGTCAGGATGGAATATTTGAAGAAATAAATGCTGCTGTGGATGCTGCCGAGACTGCCCATCTTGAACTGATTAAATTAACCCTGGATCAACGTAGAGAAATTATTCGGAGCATACGCAAAATAATAATGGATCATCTGGAAGAAATTTCTAAATTAGCGGTAGAAGAAACAACTTTTGGCAGAATAGAAGACAAGATTGAAAAGAATAGATTAGCAGCTTTAAAAACACCGGGGATAGAAGATCTCGAACCTACAGCCTACTCCGATGATCATGGAATGACCTTGATGGAACGAGCAGCTTATGGGGTTATTGGATCTATTATACCCTCAACCAACCCTACTTCTACAGTTATTAATAATGGAATAAGTATGATTACCGGTGGGAATTCGGTAGTTTTTAATCCTCATCCTGCAGCAAAAAGAAGTTCCTGCTTGACTGTTTCCTTGATCAATCAAGCGATTGTAAAAGCCGGTGGTCCTCCCAACGTTCTTTGTGCTATTGCTAATCCGACTATTGATTCAGCCCAAACTTTAATGACACATCCTAAAATTAGATTACTGGTAGTAACCGGTGGTCCGGCGGTAGTGAAAACCGCTATGAACAGTAACAAGAAAGTCATTGCGGCTGGTCCCGGAAATCCTCCCTGTGTGGTTGATGAAACTGCCGATTTAGTTAAAGCCGGTCGCGACATTGTGATCGGAGCAGGATTTGATAATAATATTGTCTGTATATGTGAGAAAGAGATTTTAGCCGTTTCTCAAATTACCGATAAATTAAAAGAGGAAATGATAAAAAATGGCGCTTATGAATTAAAAGACGATCAGATTGAAAAGGTTACTAAATTAGTCATCGCTGACCCGGGCAAACCCGGGCATGAAGGGGCACCAAATAAAGAATATGTGGGGAAAAATGCCAGTATAATCGCCCGGGATATAGGACTAGATATTTCTGATCAAACTAAAATATTACTTTGCGAAGTAGATCCTTATCATCCCTTGGTCTGGACTGAACAGCTTTTACCGGTGATTCCCCTGGTTCGCTTTAGCCATGTCGATGAAGCCATAGATTTTGCCGTGCAGTGTGAGCATAATTTCAGGCATACTGCTTCTATTCATTCCCGGAATATTGCTACACTTTCCAGGATGGCTAAATTGATGAACTGTTCTCTCTTTATAAAAAATGGACCCAATTATAGTGGTTTGGGATTTGGAGGTGCCGGTTATACTTCCTTTACCATCGCTACTCCTACTGGGGAGGGCTTAACCCGAGCAAGAACCTTTACCAGGGAAAGACGTTGTGTCTTGGTTGGTTATTTTAGAATTGTTTAAATTACTTTAATCATATAAGCATTTCTTTCCGTAGGGGTTCGATTCATCGAACCCGCAATGAAAACGGGTCGGATAAATCCGATCCCTACAATAAAAACTAAATAGACAGGCGAGAGGCCTGTCCTACTAACGATTATTTACTATCGATTAATTTATTTTTTATTAGCTTTTTGTCTGGAGGATAGAGATGAAATTAGGGAAAGTTATTGGTAATGTTGTTTGTACCCAGAAAGTAGAATCTTTTCAAGATATAAAACTGTTATTACTCCAACCTCTTAATGAAAAATTAGAAGAAATTGGTGATCCTGTAGTAGCTTGCGATACGGTTCAGGCAGGTATAAATGACATTGTTTTTTATGAAGGTGGCAGAGAGGCAGCTTTGGGACTTAAAAATTGGTTCAACCCTTCTGATTTGACTATTATGGGTATAGTTGATCAGGTAAATATTGGAGAATAATTATGATTTTAGGCAAAGTAATTGGTAATGTAGTTTCAACTATAAAGCTTCCGATTTATCAAGGATATAAGATTTTAATCGTTCAGCCGGTGAATGACCAAGAAGAACTCCAAGGAGAAAGTGTTTTGGCTTTGGATACTGTCCAGGCAGGGGTGGGAGATACGGTCCTGGTGATTGATGAAGGAAATTCTTCTCGTTTGATTATAAATAATTCGACAGCCCCGATTAGAACAATGATTGTAGGAATTGTTGATACAATTAATTAAAGTATAGAATAAGGTTAATGAAAATGACTGATAGTATAAATAGAATAAAAATTATCCAGAATGTGGTGAGTGGATTATATTCTACCGCTGCCCCTGAAAAAATCCAACCTATCCCCAATAATGTTCGGGACAAAGTGGGTTGTGTAGCTATTGGGTCAGATCATGGTGGATTTGAGGCCAAGGAAATTATTAGAGATTATTTGCGTACCATTGGTTATCGAGTGACAGATGTCGGAACTTTTAGTAAGGATAGCGTCGATTATCCTGATTTTGCCCTTAAAGTGGCCAGGAAGGTGACTAGCGGGGAATGCGATAGAGGAATTATGATTGATGGAGCCGGAATTGGCTCCTCAATGGTTTGTAATAAAGTTAAAGGGATAAGAGCTGCCCTGTGTTATAACCAAAAAACGATTATAAACAGCAGAGAACATAATAATGCAAATGTTTTAACTTTAGGTGGCCCGTTACACACTCCGGATGAATTACGCGAAATGGTAAAACTATGGCTGGAAACTTCTTTTGCTGGTGGAAGACATTGGAAAAGAGTTAATAAAATAATGGCTGCAGAAAGAAATAAATAAAAATATGAAAAGAAGAGGTTTAAAATTATGGATATAGATAAGATGGATAAAAAAGAGTTGATAGATAAGATTAGTGATGAAATAATATCAAAGTTAAAGAAGACATCTTCTTCTGATAATCTTTCTTTTAAATCTGATTTGGGTAATAAAAACATACAGGGTTCTTCTGTGGGTTGCAATATACAAATTAATACACCTGCTGACCTTGCACCATATATTGACCATACTTTATTAAAGCCTGACGCAACAGAAGCTCAGGTGAAAAAATTATGCGAAGAAGCCGTTCAGTATGGTTTTTGTACGGTTTGTGTTAATTCTTCCTGGGTGTCTTATTGTGCTAAAAAATTACGGGGAAGTGGAGTCAAGGTCTGTGCTGTTGTGGGATTTCCGTTAGGGGCAACAGACAGCAGGACCAAAGCTTACGAGACGCGTAATGCTATAGAAAACGGAGCTGGTGAAATAGATACGGTAATTAATGTAGGTGCTTTAAGAAACGGTGATCTAAAGACGGTAGAAGCTGATCTAAGAGCAGTATTTACGGCTTGCAGGAAGACCACGATTACCAAGGCGATAATTGAAACCTGTTTATTATCAGACGAGGAAAAAGTAATAGCTTCTCAATTGGTAAAAAAAGTTGGTTTTGATTTTGTAAAGACATCTACCGGTTTTTCTACCGCCGGAGCTACTGCCCATGATGTTGCTCTGATTCGTAGGACTGTTGGTCCTAAAATGGGAATTAAAGCAGCGGGTGGGATCCGTACTTACGAAGATGCTTTATTAATGATTCACTCTGGGGCAACCCGGCTGGGTTGTAGTGCCAGTGTAAAGATTGTCAGTGTCTGATATTATTCTGATATGATAAAGGATAGATGAGTCGAGGGTGATAAAAAATGGAAGAGCAAGAATATAAAAAACTTGTAGATATGATAACTGAAACGATTTATAAAGAAATAAAACCGAAAAAAGAATCATCTCATCTTTTTTCTATTCCCGTAGAGATCTCCAATCATCATGTTCATTTAACCAGAGATTCCCTGGATGTTTTATTTGGAAAGGATTATAAGCTTACTAAATTACGTGATTTATCTCAGCCCGGAGAATTTGCCAGCAATGAACAGGTGGGAATAGTTAGCGCAAATATGAAAGTGATTGAAAAGGTAAGAATTCTTGGACCCTTGCGAGAATATACGCAAGCAGAATTATCTATTACCGATGGCTATTTTTTAGGATTAGACCTTCCTACTCGAATATCGGGGAATATAAAAGGCTCTCCACCTATCATTTTTATCGGACCAAAAGGCGTTTTGGCTCTTTCAGAGGGAGCTATTCGAGCCGCGCGGCATATTCATATGGCTCCTGAAGATGCAGAACATTATGGTGTGAAAGATGAAGATCGAGTCAAGGTGGAAGTATCAGGAGAGCATGGCGTTATTTATAAGGATGTAGTAATCAGGGTTTCTTCTAAAAGTAAATTAGCACTTCATTTAGATATAGAGGAAGCCAATGCCGGAAATGTAGGTAACAAATGTTTAGCCAGAGTTATTAAAAAATTCTTTGATTAAATCAATATTTTAATATTTAAAAAGTAATCAATTAAATTAAAATGTACTTAATAAGGAGAATAAGTAACAATGATGAGAGCAGTAACATTATTTGCTCCCGCAAACCTAAGTTGCGTGGAGACAGAAGTTCCTGAAATAAAAGATTCAAATGAAGTACTTGTAAAAGTTAAAGCTTGTGGGGTTTGCGGATCTGATATACCAAGAGTAATGGTTAAGGGAGCTCACAAAATGCCGATTATCATCGGCCATGAATTTAGTGGTGAAGTAGTGGAGATAGGTAAAAGCATTTCTTCTTTTAAGGTATCAGATAAAGTGACAGCCATGCCATTAATTCCTTGTGGAAAGTGCGAATTTTGTCAAATAGGAAAATATAATCTTTGTGATGATTATCTATATTATGGCTCTCGTATTCCCGGTGCAATGGCGGAATATATTGTAGTAAAGGAAAGCAATCTTCTTAAATTACCTGAAAATGTAGATTATGAAAGTGGCGCAATGACTGATCCGGTAAGTGTGGCATTACATGCCATAGGAAAAGCAAATATTAATGCTGGCCAATCAGCAGTAGTTTTTGGTTTAGGGGCTATTGGACTTATTGCCATACAATGGTTAAAAATTTTAGGATGTTCCGAAGTTATTGCCGTAGATATTTTTCAGGAAAAATTAGATTTAGCTAAAAAAATAGGAGTCGATTTAGCAATTAACGCAAAAAATAACAATGTTATTGAGGCAATAATGGATTACACCCATAACAAAGGAGCAGATATTGTTATTGAGTTAGCGGGAAACAAAATAACTCAATTACAAGCAATTCAATCAGCAAGTAAAATGGGTAAGGTGATTTATTGCGGAATATCTTACGATGATCTGTTGCTTCCCAGTAAAGAAGTGAATAAGATACTCCGAGGAGAATTATTTATTATTGGTTCGTGGAATTCATCTATTGTTCCTCTTCCGGTTAATGAATGGAAATCCTCTTTAGATTTCATGGATAAAGGAAAAATTAAAGTGAAGCCAATAATAAGCCACCGAGCAAAGTTAGAGGATTGTAAAGAATTTTTTGAAATGATGTACTATAAAAAAGAGATATTTAATAAAGTTTTATTTATTCCGGATTTATAAAAAGTAACAAAGATAAAAAGAAACAATATTAATAATTTTATAAAATCGAAGGGCAGAATACCATGAGTTTGCCCATATATGAATGTAAACTTGCCCAAAAATAGCATTAAATAATTTTAAGGAGGAGAATAGATGGAAAAAAAATATATAATGGCAATTGACCAAGGTACAACAGGTACACGGGTTATTCTATTCAATCATGAAGGCCAAGTTCATTCAAAAGCTTATAGAGAGATAAGACAGATATATCCAAACCCTGGTTGGGTTGAACATGATCCAATGGAATATTGGGATACAACTATGGTTTGCACAAAGGAAGCTTTCGAAAAAGGTGGCGTTAAGGCAAGCGAAATAGCAGCGATAGGCATTACCTGCCAGAGAGAGACAACTGTATTGTGGGATAAAGATACTGGGCTACCTGTTTATAATGCAATTGTTTGGCAGAGCCGCCAGACTGCAAGTATATGTGAAGAGTTAAAAACAAGAGGATATGAAGATACTGTCAAAAACAAAACTGGTCTTTTAATCGATGCATACTTTTCTGGAACGAAGATTAAATGGATTATTGAAAATGTCTCTGGCGTTAAGGAAAAAATTTCGCAAGGAAAAATATGCATGGGTAACATAGATAGCTGGCTTATATGGAAGTTAAGTGGGGGGGCTTATCACGTAGAGGATTATTCAAATGCATCAAGAACAATGCTTTTAAATATACATACTCTTGAGTGGGATAAAGAGTTGCTTGATATTTTGGATATTCCTGTAAATATTTTACCGCAGTTAAAACCTTCAAGTGGAATAATGGCGACAACGAATAAGGATGTATTTTTTGGGGAAGAAATATCTATTGCGGGTGATGCTGGTGACCAGCATGCAGCTACTTTTGGACAGGTATGCTTTCAGCCGGGAATGGCAAAGAATACTTATGGCACTGCATTAGCATTAATGATGAATGTTGGAGAAAAGGTTTTATTTTCAAAGAATGGTCTGACCACCAATATTGCTTGGGTGGTTAATAATAATGTTGAGTATGCACTTGAAGGCGTTGTGTTTGCGGGTGGGTCAACAGTCCAGTGGTTAAGGGATGGATTGAAAATAATTAAAACTGCTCATGAATGTGACTTGCTTGCAGAAAAAGTAGCAGATACAGGAGGAGTATATTTTGTTCCAGCCTTTACCGGATTATGTGCTCCGTATTGGGATATGTATGCGAGAGGTTTGATAATAGGCATTACCAGGGGGACTAGTAGAGAGCATATCGCAAGGAGTGCTTTGGAAGCTATAGCATATCAGACAAGAGACGTACTTGATACAATGACAGTAGATTCTGGTATAAATGCAAAATCATTAAGAGTAGACGGTGGAGCAACTAATAGTGACTTTCTAATGCAATTTCAATCCGATTTACTTGGTATACCTATTGAAGTGCCATTAGTTACCGAGATGGCAGCATTGGGTGCGGCATATTTAGCCGGTCTCGGAATAGGTTTCTGGGCGAATAAGGAAGAAATTTCAAAACAATGGAAGTTATCAAAAGTATTCGAACCGAAAATGAAAGAAGATAGGAGAGAAGAATTATACGCTGGATGGAAAAGAGCTGTTAAGAGATCGCTTGTTTGGGATAAAAAAGAAGATATTTGTATATGAAGGAAATGAAAGCTGTAAAATTTACCATTGAAAGTTTTATGGATTATGGTCATTTAATAAATAAAGAAGATGTTGACACAGATAGACTCAAACAATAATGGATCAGTATCAATTAAAAAGATAATCATTCATCATTTTAACCTTAAGATGCTTCTAAAGTACTGGGTCTAGCTCATTATGTATTGTGGTAATGTAATTATAGATATATTTGCTTTTTAGTATTCCCTAAATTTTAGTATAGAAATTCCTTAAATTATCGTTTTTTATTATTCAATTAAGAGGGGGCGAAAAAAAATATTAGCTGCAATTTATAAAGGTAGGAACATAATTGATGTAGAAGAAATTCCCATGCCGGAAATCAATGAAAACGAATTACTAATAAAGGTTAAAGCCTGTAATATTTGTGGTACCGACATTAAGATATTAAAATATGGATATCGCCAAATGAAAGAAGGAGAACATAGAATCTTAGGACATGAGGTTGTAGGAGAGGTAGTTAAAAAAGGGGGAAATATATCTACATTTAATTTGGGGGATAGGGTTGCTGTAGCTCCCAATGTTGGATGTGGCCATTGTTATTTATGTGCAGCAGGATATAATAACCTATGCAATGATTATGAGGCATTCGGAATTAATCTGAATGGTGGATTTGCTGAGTATATGAAAGTGATAAATAAAGCAATTATTGGTGGGAATTTAATTAAAATACCTGAAAATCTTAATTTTCTTGAAGCTTCATTAAATGAACCCTTATCATGTGTGTACAATGCTTATGAATCTCTGAGAATTGGCCCAAGTGATAGTGTTTTAATTATAGGTGCTGGCGCTATGGGCTTACTTCACTTAATTCTTTCTAAAATTGCTGGAGCAAGAAAGCTAATAATTTCGGATATTAGTGACGATAGATTAAAATTAGCTAAAAAATATGGAGCAGATATTATTTTAAATCCCTCGAGAGTTAATTTAAAAGAGGAAGTATTTATTCATACTGCTGGAAAAGGAGCTGATGTTATCATAACTGCTTGTTCAATTCCATCTGTTCAAGAGGAGGTCCTGGATTTAGCCGCTAAGTTGGGAAGGATTAATTTTTTTGGAGGACTACCCGAAGGTAAAGATAGTATTATGTTTAAGTCTAATATTGTTCACTACAGACAGTTAAATATAACAGCAACCACAGGATCAACTATTTTACAATTTATAAAATCAATGGAAATTTTAAGTAAAAAAGAATTTGATATTCGAGGGTTAATTACTCATACTTTTGGTTTGAAAGAAATTGAAAATGCCTTCGAGAAAGTAATTTCTGGAAAAGGACTAAAAATCTCAATCGTGCCTTAAAGGTAATTAGAATATAGATATTAAAGAAGATAACGCTGAAGGCGTAATGATAAGATCGGTAATACAATAAGTTATTTATGAGTTTTATTCATCTAATATAATTTCAAAATTCCATTTACTGAATAAAGTTTTAATTACTTTATTAAAGTAAGGAAGGATGAGGTGTAATATGGATAAAAAATATGTGATGGCTATTGACCAAGGGACAAGTGGTACAAGGGTTATTTTATTCAACCGGAATGGAGAAATACATTCCATAGCCTATCAAGAAATACAGCAAATATATCCTAAACCGGGATGGGTTGAACATAAGCCGTTAGAGTATTGGGATAGTACCATGGAGTGTATAAAAGAAGCATTAAAAAAAGGTAATGTTTCACCAGCGGAAATTGCAGCTATAGGGGTAACCAATCAAAGAGAAACAACTGTATTATGGAATAAGGATACAGGAGAACCAGTTTATAATGCTATTGTCTGGATGTGTCGCCGAACTGCCGATATCTGCGATGATTTAAAAAATAAAGGTTATGAAAAAATAGTTAGAAAAAAAACTGGTTTAGTGATAGATGCCTATTTTTCGGCTACGAAAATCAAATGGATTATAGAAAATGTACCTGGTGTAAAAAAGGAGATTGCTAACGGTAAAATATATATGGGGAATATTGATTCCTGGCTTATATGGAAATTAAGTGGAGGAGCTTATCATGTGACAGATTTTTCTAATGCCTCTCGAACGATGCTTTTTAATATTCATACACTTCAGTGGGATAATGAACTATGTAATATGTTGAATATACCTGTAGGTATTATGCCTGACGTATTACCTTCCAGTGGTATATTGGCCAAAACTGATAAACGGGTATTTTTTGGAGAAGAAATACCTATTGCTGGCGATGCAGGAGATCAACATGCAGCTACTATAGGACAGATTTGTTTTAAACCTGGTATGGTAAAAAATACCTATGGTACAGGGCTTGCTTTAATGATGAATATAGGAGAAAAGCCGATTTTATCGAGAAATGGACTTACCACTGATCTTGCCTGGAATATTGGGGGAAGGGTGACCTATGCATTAGAAGGGGTGGTCTTTAATGGTGGTACGGTTATACAATGGCTAAGAGATGGATTAAGAATAATCAAAAGCGCAAGAGAATCAGATGAACTAGCTGAAAAGGTAAAGGATACAGGCGGTGTTTATTTTGTATCTGCTTTTACGGGTCTTTGTGCACCTTATTGGGATATGTTTGCCAGAGGACTAATTATCGGAATTACTCGAGGTACTACTAAGGAACATATCACCAGGAGTGCTCTTGAGTCTATAGCATACCAGGTCAGAGATGTATTAGAAGCAATGAAGACTGATTCCGGTGAGGAAATAAAAACTTTAAGGGTAGATGGAGGTGCCTCGAAGAGTAATTTTTTAATGCAATTTCAAGCTGATATATTAGGTGTTACAGTAGAAAAACCAGCTATTATTGAAATGGCAGCTTTAGGAGCAGCATACCTTGCTGGTTTAGGAGTTAATTTTTGGAACAGCACAGAAGAGTTAGAACATCATTGGAAATTAGAGAAAGTATATGAACCAAAGATGAAAGAAGATATAAAAGAAGCACTATATAGTGGTTGGAAAAAAGCTGTCAAGAGATCTTTAAATTGGGCTAACTAAAGTAAATATTTTTCTTTTTTATAATTTATATTTTTAACCAAAGAGGTAATTCATTATGGTTCATTCTAATCAGATGTTTAGATTAATAAACGAAATGAATCTTACCTATGAAAATTTAAGCTCAAAAATAGATAATGCTATTCTAAAACCTAATATGAAGATTTCAGATATCGAGGCTTTTTGCCATCAAAGTGTAAAATACCAGTTTGCCTCTGTAGCAGTCAATTCTGGATTCGCTTCCATTGCCAAATGTATTACTAATAAAAGTAATACGAAATTATGCTGCGCTATCGGTTTTCCTTTAGGGTTAACTTCAGTTTTTTGTAAGGCAGTAGAAATAGAAGATGCTATTAATTCAGGAGCGGATGAATTGGATTTTGTAATTAACATTGGGAGATTAAAATCTCAAGATTATTTTTATATTGAGAATGAATTAAAGGAACTGGTAAAAGCTGCAGAGGGTAGGACTACAAAATTAATCATAGAAACATGTTATTTAAATAAGAATGAAAAAATTAATATTTGCAAATGTGCTTTGAATACTGGTGTAAATTTTATTAAAACCTCTACCGGATTTGGTAAAAAAGGAGCAACAGTGGATGATGTAAGGTTAATAAAAAGTATTGTAAAAGATTATTGCCAAGTAAAAGCTGCGGGAGGAATCAAAAATTTAAAAGATACTTTGAGATTAATAAGCAATGGAGCAGACAGGATAGGTACTAATTCTGGAGTAAAAATTATGGATGAATTTAGAAAAATGATAAAAACTTATTAAAAGTGAGGTTAATTTTAAAAAGGGTGGTTCATAAAAAAACGAAGGAAGATAACTTGTTTAAGAGATGCTTTGAAGGTAAGGTTGCCATAATATCTGGTGCAGGCCAAGGGATAGGTAAACAAATAGCCTTAGATTTGTATTCAGAGGGAGCAAAAATTGCTGCTTTTGATATTAAGGAAGAACAAGTAAATAATTTAAAAGAAGAGCTTAACTTTAATAATAATAAAATTATTATCTTTCAAGCTGATGTTTCCAAAAGTAATCAGGTAAGTAAGGTAGTAAAAGAAACCATAAATTATTTTGGTAAAATTGATTTATTAATAAATAATGCTGGGATTTTGAGTTATGCTTCTATTGAAGATACCACAGATGATATCCTAGAAAAAATATTGTCAGTTAATTTAAAAGGAGTTATGTATTGTGTTCGCGAAGTTGTGCCTTTCATGAAAAAAAATCAGTACGGACGAATTGTAAATATTTCTTCCATCACTGGGAAACGAGGAGATAATAATACTTCACCATGTTATGGGGCTTCAAAAGGTGGAATAATTACTTTAACCAAATCATTAGCCAGGCAATTAGGTCCTTATGGTATTAACGTTAATGCAGTAGCACCTCATGCTATAATGACATCTATCATGAATGGTTGGGATGAAGAAAAGAAAAATAAGATGAGAGAGTTAATACCAGTTAGACGTTTAGGAACGGTTGAAGATGTATCATCGGCAGTGTTGTTTTTATTATCGGATGCCTCTGCTTTTATTACAGGAGAAACGATTAATATCAATGGTGGATATTATATGGATTAGACGATTCAGTAGTATAAAATTTTAGTAGGGATTTTAAAAAATGCTTATATTTTTCCTGAATTAATTTCTAATTTAGCCTTAACTGAAATAACAAAAACAACCTTATTGTACCAAATATAATTGGAAAGCATATTCACAAAGAAATCAAGGCTTTCTTTATATTAGACTTCCATTCCGTAGCGATGAATTTTATGAGTAGGATAGATTGTAATATGTGGGATGGTCACATCAGGAGTTCTTGTGGCAATATAGAGGGTTATTTCAGCCACGTTTTCAACATCAATACAGCTTGCATAAATTCCCTCTTTGTATTCCTTTTCGTCTAACCATCCATCAAGGTATGCTTTCAGAGAGCCATCATAAAGACCCTGGTCAATGATTTCGGTCATTGGTGTCTTTACATGAGAAGGATTGATCACGGTCACACCGATATTCTTATCCTTACCTTCAATCAAAATATTTTTACTAAAACCCATCATACCATGTTTTGAAGCCCGGTAGGGGCTATGGCCAGGACCTGATGCAAGCATGGCAGAGGTAGATCCCATGTTGATAATTCTACCGCCGGACTTTTGTTTTTCCATATACCTGAAGGCCTCACGACAGCATAAGAAAACGCCGGTCATGTTTGGACCAATGGTTTTATTCCATTCCTCCAATGTAACTTCAGAAACTGGTGGAGAAAGCGAATCACGGCCGGCACTATTGACTAAAATATCCAAATGACCCCATTCATCTATAGTCTGCTTAAAAAACTTAATGACCTTATCTTCATCAGTTACATCGGCACAAAAAGTAAGGGATATACCATTGGTTTTGTAAATATCGGCTTCCACTTGTTTCAAACGTTTCTTATTAATATCTATCAAGGCAACTTTGCAGGCATTAATGGAAAAAATCTTTGAGACAGCTTCTCCAATTCCAGATGCTGCGCCAGTTACGATGGCTACTTTCCCTTCCAATCTTTTTTCTATATTCATAATTGACCTCCCAAATTATTATAAAATAAAACTATATAGTTATTTATAAAAAGCAAAAAATATTTTCAGTAGATTATACATCTATTAAATTGTAGAAAATTTTAACCGAACCTTAGAGAAAAGTTCAAAGACCAAAGATTGCTTATTATTTCCAGAGTAGAAGATAAAATAGATATCCCCTACTTAGGCAGCTAACTTTGAAATTATGCTTAATAATTCTATGAATTATATGTTGATTCCTGAATCTTTTTCAAAATGCTTTCACGCTTCTACTCCTAATGGCTGCCCTTATCATATTTTATACCTTCTTAAGCCGGGATCACAGCCTTAAGAGTTAGGATTATAAAAAAAATTTAAAATATTTCCAAAAAAAGAAGGATTTTTTAAATAAATGTCATATAAAGATATATAGAATGTAAAGACATGTTTACATGAGTATGTCATGTAGAGATATTAAGATTTAATAATATTAAAAATAAGAAAGCAATTAGAGATTTAATAGGTAGGATTTTAAATTCTGAAACTGCATTACTTAACTAAAAATAGTTTAAGTTTTTTTTGAAAATGTAAGAGGGGGTATACTAAAAAATAATTAAGACGGAGGCTCTTAGAATGATAAAAATAAATGTAGACACATTAGATAAAAATTCACCCATACCATTATATTTCCAATTAGAAGAGATATTAAAAGAGAGGATCGAAACTGGAGAATTACAGCCAGGTGATTTACTGTCCTCAGAAAAAGAATTATCCGAAAAATATCAAATTAGCAGGCCGACCATTAGGCAAGCATTAAGAGGATTGATCAATGAAGGCTTACTTTATCGCGAAAAGGGGAAAGGAACTTTTATAGCAAAACCTAAGATAGATTATGGGTTTATCCAAAGATTAACTACATTCTACGATGATATGGTAGAAAAAGGGTATATACCAAAAACAAAGGTCATTAAACAGGAAGTAAAGATTGCGAGAGGAACAACAGCTAATAAGTTAAACATCCTGAAAGGTGAAAAGATTATTTTTCTTAACAGGATAAGATTTGTTGAGAATGAACCAGTCGTTAGCGTAATGAATTTTATTCCTTATAAATTATGTCCGAGCTTAATAAATGAAGATTTAGAGAATAAGTCACTCTATCGTACACTTATTAATAAGTATGAATTAAAACCATATAGGGCAAAAATTACCCTGGAACCGATTGTCGCCGAAGAATATGATTCTCAAATTTTAAAAATTAAATTAGGAGCCCCGATGCACTTAATGCAAAATATTACTTATACAAAGGATAATATAGCAATGGATTATTTTGAATCGCGTTTTAGGGGAGATAAAGGGAAAGTAAGGGTTGAACTTTATAACGAAATATAATTAAGGATGTGTTTCAATGGAAAAAATAAAGTTTTGTTTAATTGGAGCCGGTAGAGCAGGAATGGTTCATGCAAGAAACTATGAATTTGGAATAACTGATACAAAAATTGTTGCAGTTGTGGATACTAATAAAAAGATTGCTGAGGAAGCTGCCATAGAGCTAAGTGCCAATAATTTTTTTATCGACTTTGAAGAAGCGTTAAGATGTGAAAAATTTGATGCAGTTTGTATTGCAGCGCCGACCTTCATTCATGCTGAAACGGTTATTCGAGCAGCTGATGCCGGAAAGCATATTTTCTGTGAAAAACCGCTTTCTTCTACTTTGGAAGAAGCAGATCAAATGGAAAAAACAATAAAAAAAAATCAGGTGAAGTTTCAAATTGGGTTTATGAGGAGGTTTGATCAAAATTTCTTAAAAGCTAAAAAAATTATCGAACAAGGAGAAATAGGGACTCCCATTCTTGTAAAATCTGTAGGACGAGGACCCGGTTTACCACCAAAGTGGTACTGTGATGTAAAAAGAAGCAATGGGCTTTTAGCAGAGGTTAACAGCCATGATTTTGATTCTATGAGGTGGTTAGTTGGCAGTGAATATGAACAAGTATTTGCTATGGCTGATAATTTTAAATGCCCCCAATATAAGGAAAAATATCCTGATTTCTATGATACTGCTGCAGTTAATTTAAGATTTAAAAACGGAGTTTTGGGCATGATTGATGGATGTTGTCCTGCTACCTATGGTTATGATGCGAGGATGGAAATTTTAGGAACAGAGGGAATGCTACAAATAGGTTCCCAACAGGCCTATTCAGTTTTAGTATGGAATAATAAGAGTCAACTAATTAAAGAAGGCAATAAAAGCTGGAGGATTTTATTCAAGGATGCATACTTAGAAGAAGATAAGCATTTTGTTAACTGTATATTAAATAATGAAGATCCAAAAGTTGGTATTAAAGATGGGGAAAAAGCGATTGAAATAGTTATTGCTGCAAATAAATCGATTAAGACCGGTAAACCAGTTAAATTATAATTATTTTTATCAATATAAAATTTAAGAGGTAGAAATATGCAATATTCTATCAGCAACTGGATATATGCAACGGAAGACTTGGAAAAGAGCCTTCAAAGGTTAGCAAAATACAAATATGATGCGGTTGAACTTGAAGGAGAACCCGATAAGGCGAAATATGAACCTAAAAAGGTCAAAAAAATGTTACAGAAGTATGGACTTAAAGTTTCTTCTATTGCTGGAATGTATTTATGGAAAGAAGAAATAAAAAGAGATCTGGCTTCATCAGATATTAAAATCAGGGATCAGACGATTAAATATTTGTTCAAGTGTATAGATTATGCCCAGTTAATAGGTGCAAAGCTTGTTATTATTGTCCCCGCTGCTGTATCTAAATTAAGTCCATCTCTAAGCAAAAAAGAAGACTGGAAAAATTCCGTGAAGGCAGTTCGGGAAGTAGCGAAATATGCTAAGAAAAAAGATATTTTGCTGGCAGTAGAGCCGATAAATAGGTATGAAACTTATTTGGTCAATAATATCCGGGATGCTTTATATTTTACCAGCGAGGTAAATTCAACTCATGTAAAAATTATGGCTGATACTTTTCATATGAATATAGAGGAACGAGATATACCAGAAGCAATTAGAATAGCCGGTAATAACCTGATTAACATTCATATAGCAGACAGTAATCGTTGTTCAGTAGGAAGAGGACATATAAACTTTAAAGCCCTTATTAAGGCATTGAAGAAAATAAATTATCAATATGCTTTAACTTTAGAACCATTACCACCGATTTCTGACCCATACCTTGCTCTTGAAGGAGGATTTTCAGAAAATATTTTCGATCAATATGCTGCAGAAAGTATCATGGGCTTGAAATATTTCGAAGGTATTACCTGAAGCTTTATAAGTATATAAATTGTACAATAAGCGTTATTTTTATATTGATCTTCAAAGATTTATATTGGAGGAGATAGATCATGAGTTTTGAAGATAAAGTTGTTATAGTTACGGGGGCTGCCGTGGGAATTGGCAAGGCCACAGTTATAGCTTTTGCGGAAAAAGGTGCCAAAGTCGTTGTAGCTGATATTGATGTCGAAAAAGGTAAACAGACTAGTTCTTTCATTGGTGGGGACGCCTTTTTTATTGAACTAAACGTAGCCGACAGAAAAAGTGTGAATAATATGGTTAAAGACGTTATGAATAGATTTGGCAGGGTAGATATTTTAGTTAATAATGCTGGAATCTATTATCAAGGTGATGTAATTGAAACGACTGAAGAAGAATGGGATAAAGTGATGGCCGTAAATCTAAAGGGGATGTATCTTTGTTCTCATTATGTCATACCAGTTATGCTTGAGAGAGGTAGCGGTGTAGTGGTTAATGTTGCTTCCGAAGCCGGTCTTGTTGGCATTGCCGATCAGGTAGCTTATAATGTTTCCAAAGCGGGAGTTATTTCTCTGACTAAAAGTATGGCTGTAGACTTTGCCCAGAAAGGGGTACGGGTTAATGCAGTATGTCCGGGAACAACAGAGACTCCGTTAGTTAAAAATGCTTTGAAGAGATCTAAAAATCCAGAAAATGAAAGACGTAAACTTGAAGAATGCCGCCCCTTAAATAGATTAGGAAGACCAGAAGAAATAGCCGCAGCAATTTTAGCCATGGCTTCTGATCATTTAGGATACGCCACTGGATCTGTCCTTTCTATTGATGGCGGTTATACCGCAAAATAGCAAAGAGAATCAATTTTTTAAGGAGGTTGACTAAATGGCAGACTATCTAATCGGTGTAGATATAGGAACTGCAGGAACAAAAGCAGGTCTTTTTGACATAGGAGGGGTTCTATTGGCTGAGGCTTACGAAGAATCTTCACTCTATTATCCAAAGCCTGGTTGGGTCGAGCAGGAACTTGAGGATTTTTACAGCTCAGCAGTAAAAACTATCCGTCGGATAATGGAAAAAGCAGATATAAAACCAGAAAAAGTGGCTGCCATAACAATAGATGGCCAGATGTCAGGAATTGGCATGGTTGATAAGGATTGGCATCCGGCGGCTCGTTATGATTCCTGGTTGGATACTCGTTGCGAACCTTATATTCAGTTGATGCAGAGAAGGGCAGGAAAGGAAGTACTGAAGAAGACCGGTTGTCCACCTACCTATGCCCATGGCCCAAAAATATTATGGTGGAAAGAGGAGCGTCCGGAAGTTTTCAAAAAGATTGCCAAGTTTATTGTCCCGGGATGTTATGTTGCTGGTAAGATGGCAGGCTTGAGTTCTTTTGATGCTTTTATAGATTATACTTATCTCCATTATTCTGGTGTAGCCAATATTCAAGAAATGATTTGGGATAATGAATTATGTGATATCTTTAGTATTCCCAAGGAAAAATTACCACGAATAGTCAAACCCTGGGATATCATCGGGCATTTAAGTAAAGAAACGGCTAATCATTGTAGTTTGGTGGATGGTATTCCTATCGTAGCTGGAGCCGGGGATACCACTACCAGTTATTTAGGAGCAGGAATAGTTAAACCGGGGATTATTTTCGATGTGGCTGGTACAGCATCGGTTTTAGCCAGCTGTACCAATGAATTTTCCCCTGATTTAAAATATGGTACTGTTATGTGTTCACGCTCAGTTATTCAAAATCTGTGGAATCCCATTGCTTTTATAAATGGTGGAGGGCTTTGTCTGCGATGGTTTAGAGATGAAATAGCCCATCAGGAAACAGAAGAAGTTGAAGCAAAAGGGCAAGATTCCTATAAATTTCTTGATAAGCTGGCCTCTGAAATTCCGCCTGGCAGTGATAAGCTGCTCTTTATTCCTCATCTCGGAGGAAGAGTCTTACCAGCCCAACCCAATTTGAGAGGGAGTTGGGTTGGCTTCAGCTGGGGGCAGAGTAAAAATCATTTTTACCGATCCATTCTTGAAGGTATAGCTTATGAATACTACTACTATTTGAAGATTATGAAAAATCTCTATCCCGATATTGAATTTAAGGAGGTTAGGGTTTTAGGTGGGGGATCGAAGAGTCAGTTGTGGAATCAAATAAAGGCAGATACTCTTAATATTTCCTATGCCATAGTTACCCAGCAAGAACCAGCTATTCTGGGTAGTGCAATTATTGGTGGCTATGCTGTGGGGCTATTTGATGACTTGGCTAAAACTTCACAAAAATTTGTTCGGGTCAAAGATCGAATAGAACCCCGAGCCGAATATCAGGAACACTATAAAAAATATGCTGAAATCTATATTGGTTTAATTGATAATCTTACTAATACTTTTCAAAGACTTGCACAATTAAAAGAACCTTCTTGGTCTGGACCGGGGAAGGTTAAATAGCTTCTCATAATGAAATTGAGAAGGAAGGAGAGGCATAGGTTTAATGGAACCTTTTAATAATTATTTAAATTTTAATACGGGTGAGATTCTTGGAAATTGCGCTATATTAGTTCGCCATTTGAGCGATATGGAAGGAATGTATCATGATTTAGAAGCTACTAGAAAGATTATCAATGATGGTGATCCTTTAATATATAGAGTCTACAATATCGATGTTCCCGAGAAACATGGGCATTTACAGCACTGCACCAGCATTATTTATCCTGGACGAGTAGGTGACGAATACCATATGACCAAAGGACATTTTCATGAACAGGAAGATACTGCGGAAATATATTTAGTATTACAGGGAACAGGTAAATTATTAATGCAGAAGAAAGATACAGAAGTTAAGATCCTGGATATGCAATCAGGAAGCATATCCTATATTCCTCCCTATTGGGCCCATAGGACGATAAATACTGGGAATATACCATTAATCTTTTTTGCGGTTTATCCTGGTGAAGCCGGACATAATTATGGCATTATTGAAAGTAAAGGATTTAGTAAATTAATTCTTGAGAAAGGTGGGCAAATTAAAGTAATAGATAATCCTAATTATTAAATAAATATTATAATTTAGAAAATAAATAAAATGGAAGGAAAATAATATATATCAGAAAGAGAATATAGGGAAACTGCTCATAATTATAATCATACCTTAAATATAAAAAAGAAGGAGGTGGTTATAAATAACTATATAAATTATAGATTTGAAAAGAAGGGGGTGATTATAAACTAAAATATATTTAGTTTATTTACGGATAATTAAATAAATTTTAGTAAATTAAAGGGAGGTATTGAAAGGTGTTAAAGAAAGGTTTATTAATAATTCTTGTTGTCGCTTTGTTAGTAACTTTAAGTTCATTTGGTATATTTGCAAAAGAATTACCCAAGGAAATAGTTATAGGATGGACACCACCTGATATCACCGGGGTCTTTAGAACTGCAACACATTACTTCGAGGTAGGTGCTTACGATGCCAGTCTTAATGGAATTCCAGTTACTCTCCTCTATCGGGCTCCGGCCTCACATATCGCTTTTGGGGATCAGGTGGCAATTATCGAAGACTTTATTCAGATGAAAGTAGATGTGATTGCCATCTCGCCGATAGAAGTTGAAGTGATTATTCCGGCTATTCGTAAAGCTACCGAAGCAGGTATCCCGGTGATCATTGTAAACTTGTTAGAGCCTATTGCCGGAGTTGAGGTAGCTTCTTATATCGGCTTCGATAATGGTATGGCAGCTGAAATCTCTGCCTATTCTGTGCTGGATTACTTTGGTGGACCGGGTGTATTAGGTACAGGAAGAAAAGTTGCGGTTGAGCCAGGAGAGTACCTTGACCTAAAATGGTGGCAAAACCTATATGCTACTGTCACCCCAGAAGAAAAAGCAGCTATAAAAGCAACCGGAACCATTATCGAGGGGATTGCCGGTGGTTTCTTCTCTACAGCTCGATTGGTCGGTTTTCACAAAGTGATTGATGAGTATCCAGGTATCAAAATAGTGGGCACCTTGGCAGCAGATTGGAACAGAGAAAAAGGTATCAAGGCAGCGGAAGACTTTCTCACAGCCCATCCCAAAGGAACGCTTGATTTTATGTGGGCCGCATCTAATGAGATGGGTATGGGTGCAATGCTAGCTGCTGAGGCTGCTGGCAGGCAAGATGAGGTAAAAATATTCACCAATGATGTTACACCGGAGTCAGCGGAGAGAGTGCGTGAAGGAAGAATGGTAGCAGAAACAACTCATGGATTTGCGGACTGGGGTTGGTATGGAGTCGAATATGCGGTTAGGGCAGCTCTAGGACTAGATGTCCCTCCGATTTTCGACATCAGGCCCAGGACAATGTATAAGGAAAATGCGGATGAGTTCTATCCTGAACCAAAGCTTGAGCCTATAGACTGGGATGCAATCAAGGCTGAATATCTGGCGAAATAAGCTAAGAGGTAGAAGGGGTCCCTCTATAAAAAGCCCCTTCTACCTCTTTATAACAAACTTAAAATAAGTTGATTTCTATAATCTGCTTTTTTGTACATTTAGCATTATATCTCTTATCAATATGAGATTTTTAAATTTTTCGATAAAGTTACTGTACAGAATAAGTGAACGGGTAGCTTTTCAACATAGAACATTGTCAAGTTCCATAAAAATGGATAGTAACTCGTTTATCTTGTGTGCCTATAATAGAGCAGTATACTTATTTTTCTAAAAGGAGAAGGAGAAGAATGCCAAAAGAGCCTTTATTACAATTAGAAGCTATTGATAAAAGTTTCCCGGGTGTTCATGCTCTGGATCATGTTGATTTTGACCTTTATAAAGGAGAAACCCATGTTCTCTTGGGTGAAAATGGTGCTGGTAAATCTACCTTAGTGAAGATCCTTAGCGGTTCTTTGCCCAAAGATAGTGGCCGTATCAGCCTCCGAGGTAAACAAATCGAAATAACCAGTCCTTATCATGCTCGTACATTGGGAATCGGTATGGTATATCAAGAGTTGAGTCTCGTTCCCAGCCTGAGTGTAGCTGAGAATATCTTTTTAGGTAGATTACCCAGAAGTAGGTTTTTCTTTGTTGATTGGCCAGGAATATATAAAAAGGCTCAACAAATTCTGAAGAGACTAAACTTAAATATTGACTCTACTGTGCCTGTAAGGCATCTTGGTCTGGCTGAGCAGCAGCTCATAGAAATCGCTAAAGTTTTATCTTTAAATGAACAAATTCTACTCTTTGACGAACCTACATCAGCACTATCAGAAGAGGAGCGGCAACAACTTTTTAACCTCGTAAATGAATTGCATGAACGAGGGATCTCTATTATTTATATCTCCCATCACTTGTCCGAGGTTCCCTTAGTAGGCCAACGAGTAACTGTTTTGAGAGATGGAAAGAAGATTGCTACATTACCCGTGAATGAAGCTGACGAGGATACTATTATTCAAATGATGGTGGGGAGAGAGCTTAAAGAACAGTTTCCCAAAGAGGAAACGAATCCTGGTAAGCCTATTTTGAAGGTGCAAGGACTGGAGATAAAAGGGACCATCAATCATGTAGACTTCACCTTACATGAAGGGGAAATAGTAGGCATTTTTGGTTTGTTAGGAGCTGGGTGTACTACCCTGGTCCGTGCATTATTTGGATTGGAAAAGATTGATGGTGGTAAAGTCTATATTAATGGTAGAAAAGTAACCATATCTTCTCCTGAAGAGGCAATCGGGTTAGGATTGGGTTATCTCACCAGAGATAGAAAAGATGGCCTCATACACCCAATGTCCGTAGTGTCAAACATAACCTTAGCCAGTCTAAAAAGAATCTCACAGTTAGGTCTGCTCAAGCACCGAAAAGAGCAGCAAATAGGAGAAAAATACGTTAATGAACTGCGTATCCATCCTTCTGACCTGACTCGGAAGCTTACTTATCTTAGTGGTGGTAATCAGCAGAAAGTTGCCTTATCCAAATGGTTGTGTAGTGGATCGAAAATTTTGATTTTTGATGAACCTACACGGGGTATTGATGTAGGAACAAAAGCCGAGATTTTTCAGCTTTTTAATCAGTTGACTAAGGAAGGAGTAGGAATCCTTATGATATCTTCTGAGTTACCAGAAATTTTGGCTATGGCTGACCGTATTTTCGCAATGCGAAGAGGAACTGTTACTGCAGAATATCAAAGAGGAAAGACAACACAGGAGCAACTGTTAAAAAGTGCCAGTTAAGATATAAAAAAGTTAGGAAAAAAGTGAGGAAAAATTATGAGGGAACAAAGAAAAAAAATATCTACATTTAAAAATAATACCAAAAGCTCGTTACCCTCAAGAGCGCCTTCGGCAGTATCTTTAAAGAATCAGTGGATCTCTATGGGGGGTGAAGTAATCAGGAAAATTTTGCTAAAAGGGGGTCCAATTGTAGCAATGCTTTTCCTGATTATATACCTTGCTTTTGCTACACCACATTTTTTTGCTATGAGTAATTTTTTAAATATTACAAGACAATCTTCCATCAATGCCATCCTTGCTATAGGTCAGACAATGGTTATTATCGGTGCTGGTATAGATTTATCTGTTGGTGCTGTCCTTGCTCTCTCAGCTTCAATGTCTGCGGTAGCAGTGTCGTACTGGGGACTCAATATGGCAGTTGGTATAATTTTGGGTCTGGGGACTGGAGCACTAACGGGATTTATAACTGGTGTCGTCATTACCAAAGGAAGGATACCTGATTTTGTTGCTTCGCTAGCCATGATGACTACAGCAAGAGGTTTAGCGCTGATTTTAACACAAGGCCTGCCGGTTCCCTCTCACTTCACTGCCCTTAAACTTGTAGGATATTTACCCGCAGGATTAATCTGGCTGGGTAGCGGTGACATTTTAGGTGTACCAGTTCCAGCACTAATTACTGTAGTTATAACTATTCTGGGTTGGATGATTATGACTCGTACTACGTTAGGCAGGGCTATTTATGCTGTAGGAGGCAACCGGGAAGCTGCTAGAATTTCAGGCATAAGCTTTGTGCGTACCAAAATCATCACTTATACCATTATGGGACTACTTGCTGGAGTTGCAGGCATTGTCCTAACCGGCCGTCTAAATTCAGCCAATGCTTTAATGGCAGAAGGAGCGGAATTGCAGAGTATTGCTGCTGTAGTCATTGGCGGAACAAATCTCTTTGGTGGTGAAGGTGGTGTTATCGGTTCACTTATTGGCGCATTTACAATGGGCATACTGGGTAACGGTTTAAACTTACTCAATGTCTCTGCTTTCTGGCAGCGAGTTATTCTGGGTTTAATCATTATTGGTGTTGTTGTTTTTGATCAGTGGCGAAGGAGGCGATTTGCTGTCTAAAAGTTAAATATTTATTATGATTTTTACAAGGTACAAAGTGTAGAAATGATAATAATTGATTGGTCATTAGGGATAGAAGAATTTTGAAAATTTGAAAGGGAAAGACGAATAGAAGAAAAAGTGAAATATATAGTAAATAAATATCTTATTACTTGAGGCAGAGGAGGTTAGTTGGATGTTTTCTGGAGGTTATCAGGGAAAGTACTTAAGAATAAATCTAACCAATAAAACAATAAAAGAGGAAAATATTAATCCTGAATGGCAGAGAAAGTTTTTAGGTGGACGCGGTTTGGCAGCAAGATTTTATTATGATGAAATAGCTAATCATATTGAGCCATTTTCATCTGATAATAAATTAATTTTATTTACCGGACCATTGACCGGTACATCAGGACCGGCGACTACCAAAATAGGAGTGGCAACTAAATCTCCTGAAACCCGGCAATATTTATGTTCCAATGGGGGAGGATTTTTTGGCCCGCATCTGAAGAAAAGTGGGTATGATGGACTTATTATTGAGGGAAAAGCGAATAAACCCGTTTATATTTTAATCGAAGATAATCAAATTAAAATTGAAAAAGGGGGAAATCTTTGGGGAAAAACCACTAAAGAAGTTAATAAAATACTGAAAGAAAAGGCAGGAAGAGAAGATCAGGTTCTTTCCTGTGGCCCGGCAGCTGAGAATAGGGTTAGATTATCTTGTATTCAGATTGGTGAAAGAAGTATGGGGCGAGGTGGCGCCGGAGCGGTTATGGCTTCAAAAAATTTAAAAGCTATCGCGATAAAAGGAACCGGTGAAATAGCAGTAAGTGAACCGAATAAATTTCAAGAAGTGTCCAAAGAAGCTACTGCTTACGCACGTAAAACCAAAGCGAGTCATACTGAATATGGCACTCCTCAATATACTGCTATTATGAATGAACTTGGTTGTTACCCGACCCGCAATTTCCAAACCGGAGTATTTGATGGGATTAACACGATAACAGCAGAATATATGAAAGAACACTACTTTATAAAAAACCAAGCCTGTTTTCATTGCCCGGTAGCCTGTTCACAGTTATGTGAAGTTAAAGAAGGTATTTTTAAAGGAGCAAAATCAGATCCGGAATATGAATCTATAGGTACTTTAGGAGCCGTTTGTGGGGTGAGTGATTTTGCCGCTATTATTAAGGCCAATGAAATTTGCGACGAGCTGGGCATAGATACTATGTCAGTAGGTGTGATTATTGGTTTTGCAATGGAGTTATTTGAAAGAGGGTATATTACCAAGAAAGATACTGGTGGTCTTGAGCTTAAGTTTGGCAATGGGGTGGCAATGGTAAATATGATTGAGAAAATAGCAAAAAGAGAAGATTTAGGAGATTTGCTTGCAGAAGGTATGTTAGGCATTGCGGAGAAAATGCCGAAAATGCAAAAATATCTAATGCAGGTTAAAGGATTACCTTTAGCAGCTTATGATCCAAGAGGTTTTTATGGTAATGCATTGACTTATGGAACTTCAAGCCGCGGTGCTTGTCATAATGTTGGGGGTTGGAGCATTCGCGAAGAACTTATATCAGGTGAATATGATCGTTTTGCTGTTGAGGGAAAGGGTCAGTTGATAAAATCTATTCAGGATACCCGAGGTTATATCGATTCACTGGGTATTTGTACTGTAGTTAGAAGCGGATATGGTTTTACTAATAAACCTCAAGGCAAGGCTTTAGAATATTTAACCGGTTATGATTTTACTCCGGAACTTATGACTATTGGCGAAAGAGTATATAATTTAGAAAGATTAATTATCAACAGGGAAGGTAGATTTAGGAAAGATGATATGATTCCGGAACGACTAAGAACAGAGAAAATGCCAGAAGGTCAAGCAAAAGGGCATGTGGTTAGTGATAAGATTTATAATACCATGCTTGATGAGTATTATGAAGTCCGAGGCTGGGACATGGATGGTAGACCAACGAAAGAAAGATTACATGAATTAAACCTTGATAATATTTAAGCTTGAAAGGTGAGTTGTTTTGAAGATTACCGTAAAATATTTTCTGGATTTTAAAAAGATTAGTGGACATTCCAAAGAAGAACTATTCTTTAAGAACGATAAAGTAAATGTTAAGGATGTATTTAAAGTACTTAATAATAAATATCAGATAGAATATAAAAATGTAGTGTCTACAGGAATTGTTATGGTCAATAATAGGTCAATTAATCAACTAAAGAAAGAGAATACCATTCTTAATGATGGCGATGAAATAATAATTTTGCCTATGATTTCAGGCGGATAGTCTATTAGGATTAATGAGTATTATAACTTTTATTTAATGGTATTTTGTTATCAGTTTATTTGGGATTTAGGAAAAAGGAGGTTTGTATATATGAAAATATTAATCACTCCCCGCTCTTTTGCTTCGTTCTCAGATAAGCCTTTAAAAATGCTTACAGAGAAAGGTTATGAAATAAAAAGAAATAATACTAGCAGACCTTATAAAAAAGAGGAAATGCTAAATCTTGTAAGCGATATAGATGGGATTATCATTGGAATAGATGAACTAAGTACCGAAATAATTGAAAAAGCAAATAAATTAAAAGTAATTTCCAAGTATGGCACAGGCTTGGACAATATTGATATAAATTTAGCGACAGAAAAGAACATTACAGTAACCAATACTCCCACGGCTAATGTTGATGCTGTCGCAGATTTAACTTTTGGATTAATATTGAGTTTAGCTCGAAGAATTCCGGAAGCAGATAAAAAAATGAAAAGTGATAAATGGGAAAAAATTATTGGAAAGTCAGTCTGGAAGAAAACAATTGGAATTATCGGCCTTGGGAAAATAGGCAAACAAGTTGTTAAGCGAGCTCAAGGTTTTGAAATGAATATTTTAGTTTTCGATCTAATCAAGGATAAAAAATTTGCTTCAAGGCATGGTATTAAGTATGTTAATTTAGAAAAGCTTCTTCAAAAGTCAGATTATATCACTATACATATTCCATTAAACAATGCTACACGTTGCATGATTAGTTATAAAGAACTGGAAAAAGTTAAAAAAGAAGCATTTTTAATTAACACTTCACGTGGTGGAATAGTAGATGAGCAGGCCCTTTATAAAGCTCTGAAGCATAATCAATTTAAAGGAGCAGCTTTAGATGTCTATAGTAAAGAACCACCAGAGGAATCTCCCTTAAAGGAATTAGATAATGTAATAATGACTCCCCATATTGCTGCCTATACAGAAGAAGCTATAGAAAAAATGGGCATGCAAGCTGCCCAAAATTTAATTGATGTTTTAGAGGGGAGGAAACCTAAAAATAGAGTTCAAAAAAAGGGATGAAATGGAGTAAAAAAAGGAGTTCTCAGCTTGAGCAAAGTAGGACAGAAGATGGTAAACAATGAATAGGACAACTGGTAGCCTAAAGAGATTGCTCAGCGAGGACCTGGTAGATTAAGATAAGAAAAATCACCACAAGTTCTTGACACTAAATACTACGGAATTTAGAGCAAATGATATTTGACAAAGAAGTAATAAATATAGTATTATGTTAAAAAATTAAGATATATTGTTAAATAGTACACATTAAGAAGATTATAAGAAAAAAAGGGGGGAATTACCGTGAGATTGGAAAATAAGGTAGCAATTGTAACTGGTGGAGCACAGGGTCTTGGGGAAGCCTACTCAATCGGGATGGCTCGGGAAGGAGCAAACGTTGTTATCGCGGATGTGGATGAAATTTCGGGACATAAAGTCGAGGAGCAAATAAGGAACTCGGGAGGAAAGGCTCTGTTTGTTAAGACGGACGTGAGCAGAAAAACAGATACCGAGGTAATGGTTCAGAAAGCAATCAAAGAATTTGGCTGTTTAGACATCATAGTGAACAACGCGGGTATTTTATTTACCGCACCAGTGGAAGATACCACTGAGGAAATGTGGGATAAAATGTTTGCGGTGAATGTAAAGGGACTTTTCTTTTGCTGTCAAGCGGCCGCTAAAGTGATGAAAAAACAGAAAAGCGGGAAAATCATTAATATTTCTTCTATCGCGGCAATTGGTGCCCAGGCTGGACTATGTGCATACAGTTCATGCAAAGGAGCCATACTACCTATTACCAGGGTCTTTGCCCTGGAATTGTGCAAGTGGAACGTACAAGTGAATGCGATCCTTCCAGGTACTACGGATACTGGAATGGCAAAACTGGCGATGGCAGATCCTAATTGGACAAAACAGGTAACCCAGAGTATTCCTATGGGACGGCTCGGCAGGACTGATGAGCTTCTCGGTGCTGTTCTATATTTCGCTTCCGATGACTCCAAATATTGTACCGGACAGACCCTAATCGTGGATGGTGGGTACTCAATGGTGTAGTGAAACACGGTTCTCGACAAAGGCGTAATATGTGTTAGCAGACAGGAGATGAGCGACCGCTTCGGATAGATCGATTGTAAACATTCGGAGGCAGAAACTTGGAAGCTTCTCAACGAGATGGGATGGATAAAAATCTTACCGGGAGGGAGGTGAATAAGTTATTTCATTATTTCTTTCAATAATAAATATATTTAATTAAAGGAGGATTAAGATAATGAAAAAAGTACTTTTATGGTTGCTTATTATATCTATGGTTGCAATGTTTGTCCTAACAGGTTTTACAGAAGTAATAGCTCAGGAAAAAGAGAGGAATGAACTAGCACAGAAGTACAAGAATGCTGAGCCTGGAGAGAAGTTCCTAATAGGCCATATAACTTTTCATCTGTCACAAGAATATGCGATGATGGTCTATCAGGCTGATGAGCAGGCCTGTAAGCAGCTTGGTCTGGAGTTTGTTGGTGCATTAGCTAGTAGCGATGAAGAGTGGATTACCACAACCGAGAGTATGATCGCCGCTGGTGCAAAGGCAATTATTTTAAATTGCCCATCTGTAGCTGTCATGCCTGAACTGGCGAGAATTTGTAATGAAAATAACGTTTTCTTGCTAACACACTTCGGATATACAGGGGAAATGTTTCCAGGAGACTTAGGACCAAGATGGGTTGTAGACAATACTCCTCTATCAGACGAACAGACTTATCTTCCATTAATGCTTCTGTTTGAGAAGATGAAGCAGAATGGAAAAACAAAAGTGCTGATACATCAAGCGAGTAAGGTAGCCGCTACTGTCTCCACAGTTTATATAAACCTGGGAGTCTTCCAAGCTTGGAAAGAATATCCGGAGATGCAATTACTGGGGCACCAATATGGTGAATGGAACTACGAAGGAGGACGAAAAGCTGCTGAGGCATCACTGGCGATGCGCACGGATTATGAAGGTTTCTGGGGAGCTAATGACTCACAGACCATGGGTGGCTTGAGAGCACTTGAAGACCGCGGTTTAATGATAGGTCCATATACGGCTTCCAGAGACATGGAATTAACCACAGCTCAGGCAATACTCGATAAAAACTTTATTGTTAGCGCTGGATTTGCCGTACCCTACTTTGGAGGAAGGATGGTTCCAATGGCATACGACATGTGTGTTGGGGCATGGTATCCGCTTCCTGATGAGATGATTCAAGCAGGCAGGATAGATTGTTATGGTTATCCAGGAGAAATCGAGCAGTTAGCCAAAGATTCTGGTGTAATCAATAATCCAAGCTTCAAGATAGGTCCAACAGAGGAAAATATGAATAAGATATTAAAGCAAATGAAGGCAACACCGCCAGAGTATCCATTTGATTTTAGACTAGCCTCCATATCAAAATGTAAAGAGCTCGGCTTAACCTTTGACAAGCACGCAGGTGGGGATCTTACGTTAGGTCAGAATGATTACTACTTCCCAGCTATGACCAAGAAGTTTGGAAGCATTGATGCACTTAGGAAGCACGTTACTGTTCTATTTAAATATTTCCTCGATACCAGCTGGGCAGATACCTGGGCTGAGGCAGAAGCATATGCAAAACAGTTCCCACCAGAACTAAAATTAGAGCCTAACTGGGAATAAAGACCATATCGTTATATTTACTTTTTCTGTAATTTGTATGGATGGTTAACGTTAGAAAGGATGGATTAGTATGGTGATGCCAAGAGATGATATAATACTCGAAATAAAGGATGTGTCTAAAACCTTTAATGGAGTTGTGCATGCCCTGGATAACGTTAGCATAGCGATTGGTAAAAATGAAATAATAGGCGTGGTAGGGGAAACGGTGCCGGAAAATCTACGCTCATGAAGATTCTGGTTGGCGTTTATCCTCCAGATAATGGGGAATGGTACTATAAGGGGAAAAAAGTACCATTCCCCAAAAATCCAAAAGAGGCAGCAAAAAGAGGTATCTCAATAGTTTACCAGGAAAAAGGAGTTATACCCTGTTTAAAGGTATATCAATTCCTCTTTCTGGGGCATGAGGATAAGTACATAAAATACTCTAGATTAGATATAGGCCAAATAAAAAAGTATGCTAGGGAGATATTGGAGGAGTTTCATGTAAAATGCAATATTGAAAATTTTATGTATGAACTTCCACTTTCCACCCAGAAGATGATTGAAATAGCCAAAGCAATTTTAAATGTAAGATTGGAACATGAAGATAACAATATTACCTCAGTCATCATACTTGATGAACCAACCGCACCGTTAACCATCGAAGAACGTAAAGAATTATTCAACGATATATTAAACATGAAGAAAAATGCTTCTTTTGTCTTTGTGTCTCACATTATACCTGAAGTAATGGAATTCACGGATAAAGTACACGTGTTGCGAGATGGCAAGATGGTTGCTCATTATAACTTGTCCAAGGATAGAATAACGGAAGAAGATTTTTTCCGAGCAATAGTCGGAAAAGAATCGTTGGCACATATTGACAAACCTGAAATTAAAAGAGTAAAAAACGAGGAAGTAGTTTTATCAGTCGAAAAACTTACTAAAAATGGATGTTACTATGATATCTCATTTGAACTTCACAGGGGTGAGTGTATAGGAATTTTTGGATCAGCGGGATCAGGTAAAAGTGAAATAATAAATACAATTGCTGGACTGATAAGTTTTGAGAATGGAACTTTAACAATAAAGGGACAAAAAGCTAAAACTAAAGAACCTCCTCACATCAGGCTATCAAGGGGCATTGGATATTTTTCGGGTGAAACTGGGAAAGAGCTATTCCTCAACTGGCCTATTACAAAGAACATCTCCATAGTGAATATTAAAAAAATATTGCGAAAATTCATCCCGGTGATAAATTTTAACGCTGAGAAAAAGATGGCGGAAAAGATAGTACAGGGATTGAAAATAAAGACTCCAGGGGTTAATACGGATTGTTACTCTCTAAGTGGTGGTAGCAAACAGAAAGTTTCTGTGGGTAAATGGTTTGAAAGAAGCCCTGATATACTTTTATTAGAAGACCCTACTATCGGAATAGATGTGGGAGCCAGAAAAGATATCTACGAAAATACTTTGGAGATAAAGAAGAGAGGTATCTCAATGGTTCTGATTAGTGATGATCCTAAAGAATATTCTATACTATGTGACGAGATAATATTTATAAAGCATGGAAAGATTCAAAAAGTGATTAGTGGTGAAAAATTTAAGGAGGAGCTGGAAAAGTGAAGATCCCAAACAAAAAGAAGTTGATACCTTCCATTATATCCGTCATAATTCAAACGATAAAGATTTATCCTGTTACTCTATTTTTATTTGCTCTTGTTGTGTTATTCGCAAGCTTATACCCAGGTAAATTTCTCACCCCCCTAAATTTATCGACAATCCTAAGACAGTTTGTGTCACTCATGTTATTTGCACTGGGCCCATCAATTGTGGTGGTGACCGGTTCTTTAGATTTATCTTATGTAGGAATTTGGATGCTGGGAGGTATCCTGGTTTGGGTTCTCATGCCAACATTAGGCATGGTCTCAATTCTCGTTATACCACTCTTGGGATTAGCGACAGGGTTCATCGTTGGTGTAATACAAGCCAAGGCGAAAATACCCTCTTTTATACTAACTTTAAGTGTATTGGTAATATACTGTGGATTAACCGGTATCATCTCAGGCGGAATCTCCAGATCGGTTCGCGGATACGAGTTTATAACCAGGAGGTGGATACCTTACATTCCCACAGCTTTTCTATGGACTATTCCCATAATAATTGCAGCGGTATTTATTATGAAGTACACTAAGATAGGTATATATCTATACGCTATTGGGTCAAACGAAGAAGGAGCTCGATTGGCCGGAATAAATGTTGATAACTATAAGATCTTGGCTTTCACAATAAGTGGGCTATTTACAGGTATAGGATCGGTAATCTATTTCCAAAATCAAGGAGGTTCTGTGCCAGTTGTACTGAATCTAAACACCATGGTTTGGCCGCTTGTGGCAATAGTCCTGGGTGGAACGCCACTTACAGGTGGAAGCGGTGGGCCCCAAAAAACGATACTCGGTGCGTTGACCTTTACTGTGCTTTTTCGCGGATTAACCCTTTCATTTATAGATCCTACAATGATACAACTCATTACCGGGCTACTGTTAATTGCCTCTATTGTAGCAAGTTCCAGAGGGTCAAAGGGAGTAATGATTACATGAAAGGGGAAAAAAGATGATAGTCAAACCGTTTTCAGAATGGTTTCGAAAAAATATGAGTATAATCGGTCCAATACTTATAACCATAGTGATTATAGTTATTTTCCAACTGATAAACCCTTTATTTCTCAGATATCAGGGAATAATAACTTTAGTCTATGCGATGTCATACTTCCTAATCGCTGCCTGCGGATTGACCTTCGTTATCATGATGGGATCTTTTGATTTTTCAGTGTTAAGTTTAGTGAAGCTTGCTGCGTTATTATGTGTTTTATATATCGACAAGATCGGTCTTTGGGTCATACCATTAGCTTTATCGATATGTGTAGGATTCGGTTTCATTAACGGGTTATTATTTGCAAAACTGAAAGTCCCCTCTTTTATGGCAACACTTGGCGTTTCTGTTGTGGTTGAAGGAATAGCACTGTATCTCTCCAAGGGCTTCCTTCACATAATGAGTAATAGGACCTTCAGGGCTCTTTCAGTAACTTTTATAATGCGTTTACCATCGATATTCTATTGGGCGATAGGTGTCTGGATTATATGCACTTTCATTGCTATATGGACACCATTTGGAAGACGTATTTACGCAATTGGAGGAAACCCCATAGGTGCTATGCTTTCGGGATTCAACGTGGAAAATAATAGAATTTACGTTTTCATGCTAAGTGGGTTTTTTGCTGGATTGGCAGGAATTTTATATATGGCACAGTTTGGAGGAGGTTCCATAGAGATGGGTGCAGATATGATGATACCGCTTTTTGCGAGTGTAGTCGCGGGTGGCACAGCTCTCACGGGAGGGGTGGGAGGTCCTCAAAGAACCTTGCTTGGAGTGATTATTATTACCTGGATTCAAGCTGGATTGCTGATGCTTGGATTTGGTCGTAGTATTCAGATAGTAATTTTCGGCTTCATTGCTATAGTTATGGGCATATCCACAATAGATAGGAGAAGGATAAAGATTATTAAATAGGATTTACTGATTTTCTCTTACTATATCATGCTATACAAACCAGTGTGAGATTATATTAATTCAACGATTTGTACTACTTATGGATCACTAATATACAACTCATTTACTAAAGCTATATGGCTTCCTTAAAAAATTTTTTCTATCTAACCACTCAGTGTGTTATAATACAATTTATAAGAATTATCTCAATTTATATAAAAAAATAAAGACATACTTTAGCTTTTAAAAAAATTGAAAATAAATAATTTTAATTATATAAATAAAAAGGCAAACTATGGCACGAAGAAACTATCGAGCTGATTTTATAATAAATAATTTATCTGTTAATGGTTTTGTTAATATTAAAGAATTATCAAAAAGTCTAAAAGTTTCAGAAATGACCATTAGAAGAGACCTTGGAGAACTGTCAAATGAGAATATTGTTACTCTTATTCCTGGAGGAGCTGTTTTAAAGAGGAATCCCCCGATTGATACGGATAAAGAAAAGTATTTAATTCAAACTGCCGAATCCTTGATGTTGGAAGAGAAGATTAAAATTTCTCGAAAAGCAGCTTCTTTGATAGACCCTAATGATGTGATTATTATAGATACCGGTTCTACTACCGAAAATCTCCCTAAATTTATTCCGGAAAATATACCCCTAACTATCATATGTTATACTTTAAATATTTTATTTAATGTTTATGAAAATAAGAATTGGAAACTAATATTCCCCGGAGGTTATTTTCATGATGATACTCTCATGTTTGAGAGACCAGAGGGGATTGATATGATCAAGAAGATAAGAGCCAATAAAGCCTTTATTTCAGCTGCAGGTGTTTCTGAAAAATTAGGAGTTACCTGTGCAACTAATTACGAGAAGGAAACCAAGAAAGCAGTTATTGAATCTTCAGATACTAAAATTTTATTGGTGGATTCTTCAAAATTTGGGAAAATAAAGATTTCCTACTTTGCCGACCTTACTGATTTTGATATTGTTATAACTGATACAGGAATTTCCAAAGAATGGAAAGAGATTATCCAAAATAGCGATGTCAAGTTATATATTGTTTAAAGAAAACATTAAACCCTCTATGAATGGAAAGTTACTACCTTCTATCCCCTGGTTATTATAATAATTTTAATATATTATTTTAGCTAAGCAGGGAAAAGGGATTTATAAAAAATTTGCAAAATTTATTTAGCATAGGTACTCTTTTTTTCTATAATTAGGGGAGCCAGACAATAACCAGCCCTTTGGCTTTTTGCTGAAGGGCTTTTCTATTATAAATATTCTTCTAGGAAAAGAAGGATTTTTGAATCAATTTATAGTATTAAGAGAATAGTATATCGAAGAATATTAAGCTAATCTATTTTTCGACCAAGCTGAAAAGTAAATTGTTTTCTGATGCTATTTTTTTTATTTATAGTTACTACAAGACACTTTATTAAATAAATTTACACCGAAAAAATGCAGTAAGAAAAGAAATTGTTTTTGTAAATTTTTGAATACTGACCCTAAAAATATTATATATTGAGAATAAGCATGATTTTAAAATTATATAATAGGTCTTGGG